>NZ_CASEXV010000066.1 GCF_949292005.1 uncultured Bifidobacterium sp.
CCTCCGACAACGCCATCACCGCGGACGATCCGTCATTGAAGAGCATCTTCGAGGCGCTGGACCGAGCCCAACGGGAACACGAGGAAACCCGCAGCCACGAGGCCACGCCCGAACCCGTGACACCCACGAGGGCGCCCGAGCCGGTGACGGCGAGCACGCCGGTGCCCCCACCGCATCCCTTGAGCCAAATCCCATCGGGCCAAATCCCATCGGGCCAAATCCCGCAGCCGCAACCTCACGATACGGGCATCGACCCCGCATACCATCAGACCAGCCACGACGACACCCCCCCACAGAAAGAGACCGCAACGATGCAGCCCAACGATCGCACCACCACCGAGGATCCGGAAACAGCCACAACAGGCATCAACTCCACCATGCAGTTCCGGGACATCGAGACGACCCAGCACTGGCCAACACGGACACCACCCGCCAACATTTCCGAACAAACCGACGACGACAACGACGACGGTGACAACGGCAACGCTCGAAGCAAGAGAACGGGACGGGCGCATGCAACGACCACAACATGGGAGCTGCCCTTGAAACGCTCACCCAGCAACCGCAGGAACACCACCCACTGGAGCAGCGGACCGGTGTCCAGCCCCAACGCGAAAACCGATTTCGTGGTCAACGCCTCCACCGGAAACCAGTCCGCGGCGGACGCCTCACGAGCGCGACGCAAGAAAGCCGCGCTGGTCGTCGACGCCATGCATGACAGCTATCCGACCGCAAGCGACGACTTCGTCAAAGCCCTCGCCACCCTCGTGGAGTACAACGCCTCCGACCTTCACCTCGTCGTTGGGGATCCGCCCATGATCCGAGTGGACGGCACGATCCAAACGGTGCCCGGCACCTCAGTCTGGACCAAAGAGGACACCATAGCCGCAGTCAAGGTCATGACCACGCAAGAGGAGCGCGACAGATTCGAGCGCGACCTCGAACTCGACATCTCCTTCGCCATCGGCGACCTTCTACGGTTCCGCGTCAACGTGTACCACGACAGGTCCGGAACCAGCGCGGCCCTAAGAACCATCCCGCTGGAGATCAAATCAGCGGCGCAGCTGGGACTCGATCCGCGAATCTCCGACCTCGCGCTCCTCCCCCGCGGCCTCGTGCTCGTCTGCGGACCGACCGGATCCGGAAAATCGACCACCCTCGCCGCGATCGTCGACCGCGCCAACCAGGAGCGCCACGACCACATCATCACCATCGAGGACCCCATCGAGTTCGTGCACCAGCATAAAGGCTGCATCGTCAGCCAGCGCGAGGTCGGCACTGACACGCTGAGCTTCGCGGAAGCCCTCAAACACGCTCTTCGCGAGGATCCCGACATCATCGAAGTGGGCGAGCTACGAGACCTCGAAACCATATCCACCGCATTGACGGCAGTGGAAACGGGACATCTGGTGTTCGCCACCCTCCACACCCAGGACGCGGCGGCGACCGTCGACCGCCTCATCGACGTGTACCCCGAGAACCAGCAGCAGCAGATTCGCGTCCAAGTGGCGTCCACGCTGCGAGCCGTGATCGTGCAGACGCTGCTGCCGCACATCTCAGGGCACGGACGGGTCCCCGCCACCGAGACGATGTACACCACCCCGGCGATCGCGGCGCTCATCCGCAGCTCCAAAACACATCAGATCCGCACCCAGCTGCAGGCCGGCTCCGATCTGGGAATGCACACGCTCGACCAGGATCTCGCACGACTCGTCGCCGCGGGAACAGTGGACTACAAGCGCGCCGAGCAGCGCGCGCAGGTCGTCGAGGAATTCCACAAACTCGCCGGCCGTCGCTGAACGCGAAGGCCACAACCCCCCCCGGGGCGATGTCGGATGGCGATTGTCCGACATCGCCCCTATGGTTTTCTCACGTAATGCAGGGGAACCCCAGCCACACGATGGCGACGGGTTGAGATAGGCGGAAAGCCTGACCCTTAGAACCTGTTGGTTAACACCATCGTAGGGAGCAACCGTCATGGATATGACAACCCATACCGTGCCCGACGACGCGCACATCAGACAGCGCGTCATGTCCGCCGTCTCGGCGGTTCGGGAATCAACCCCACTGGCCCAGTCATTCACCAATTTCGTGACCATCAACCTGGTCGCCAACGCGCAGCTCGCGGCGGGCGGCACGGCGGCCATGAGCTACCTGCCCGACGACATCATCGACACGGCCCGCGTCGCCAAAGCCAGCTATATCAACGTCGGCACGCTACTGCCGTTCTACGCGGACGCGCTCGACCAGATCACCGCGTACTTCCACACGGCATCGCATCCCTGGGTGCTCGATCCCGTGGCCGCGGGAATCGGCTCCACACGCACGCGCATCCTCACTTCGTTCAAGGACAATCCGCCCACGATCGTGCGGGCGAACGCCTCCGAGACCATCGCGTTGGCGCGAATCTGGGGATTGTCTCAGGGCACGTCGAGCAAACCGTCGGGAGTAGAGTCCGTGGACGACGTGGACAGCGCCCGCGAGGACGCCCAATCCATCGCACGATTCCTCGCCGCGACCGCACCCGGGCATCAGGCCGCCGTGGCCGTGTCCGGACCAGTGGACCTCATCACCGATGGAGAATCCGTGTTCCGGCTAGCCGGCGGAAGCTCGATGATGACGAAAATCACCGGAGCGGGATGCGCGTTGGGCGCGGTCACGGCAACATATCTCAGCGTGTGCGACCCGCTGACCGCCGCGCTGTCGGCGAGCTTACTCTTCAACCACGCCTCCCGGACCGCGGCGGAAACGGCCCAGGGACCGGGATCGTTCCAAACCGCGTTCCTTGATGCGCTGTGGAGCGCCACCCCCGACGACGTGGCGTCATCCCCCCTGCGCCAGGACCTCTAACCGGACAGCAGCCCACGACGCCGGGGCGACGTCGCGCACGGAGCACTTCACGGGGATACCCGTGGGGAACGATCACCCCTCACTGTCACACACTCACTGTCACACACTCATGGCGACACCCGCCTGGACACACCAGCATCGACACACCAGCTAGGAGACACCACATGCCAACCGCATCAACCACCACATACCCCTACCCGTCCATGCGATCGTCATTCGATCTGAGCGCCTACTTCGTCGTGGGCCCGCAGGACACGAAGGGCCGCGCCATCGGAGGCGTCGTCGAGGACGCCCTTATGGGAGGGGCCACGTTCATCCAGCTGCGCGCCAAGGACGCCGACGCCAAGGACATCACCATCATGGCCCAGGACATCGCGCAGATCATTGAGGACAACGGCAAATCCGACACCGTCGCCTTCGTGATCGACGACCGGGTCGACGTCGTCTGGCAATGCCGCAACAAG
>NZ_CASEXV010000067.1 GCF_949292005.1 uncultured Bifidobacterium sp.
TCGTCGCCAGAATGGATGACAGGACCGGAACCGTGGAGTTCGCATGACGGCCGGACCCGCCCATTCCATGGGCGACGCATGCGATTCGGAGTATGCGCACACCTCGTCCGCGGCCCCGTTTTCGGCGACGGGGTCCCGACCTTCCGCCGCATCCATGTTCCCCTTGCTTGACACCTTCATCGCCGTATATGAGATGGGACAGTTCACCATCGCCGCGGACAGGCTGCACGTCTCACAGTCGACGGTCTCCGCACGCATCGGGGTCCTCGAACGATCCGTGGGATCTGCATTGTTCGAGCGGCATGCGAAAAGCGATGTGACGCCCACTACCGCCGGCAGGATCCTGTATGGCACCGCATTGGCGATCGGTGAGCGCTGGCGAGAGGGACATTCGCGGATCGCAAGCGCCGCGACGAACCGCGAGCCTTTTCTCGTGTCCTGCTCCCACACGACCAGCGAGGTCCTGATCGGCGGAATCGTCACGGAGTTGAGCGACAGGCTTGACGCCGTCGAACCGACCATCGCGGTGTCCAACTCCGAGGACATCCTCGATGCGGTCTGCGTGAACAACGTCCAGCTGGGAATCGTGGAGAAGGCCGTCAGTGGCAAGGCCGTCACGCGCAGAGCCATCGCGAGCGACAGACTGGTCCTCGCGGGATCGCCGGACGGCGTGTGGCTCCTGCGTGAACCGGGGTCAGGAGTCAGATATTACACGAGCCTTTTCCTGTCAGTCTCCCATGTGGTTCCCGACAGGCAGATCGTTCTGCGCAGCAATTCCGCTATTGTCAGCTGTCTCGCCGCCGGAATCGGGCAATCCGTCATCTCATCGAGGCTTGTTCCGGAGGGAATCCCGTCGCGGGACCTCGGACCGGATTTCGTTCGATCGTTCTATGCCATCACCCCGGTATCGGGTCTGTCATCCCGCCAGCGAGAGGTATGCGACGCCATCATCGATCGTCTGCGGACCGGCAAAGATTGATGCGGTCGACGCAGCCGGCGATGCCATCACATTGGATATTTCGATTAAAACCATAAGTAATAACGATTTGACCGATACGAAACATCGGTAGTTCAATCATCCACGTGAAAACATCATTGTCAGCATGGATACGCCGGATCACGACCATCGACATGGGAGTCATGGTCCTTGTCACACTGATGGCATCGATCGCCGGCTCCGCATTGAAGAATTTGCCTGTGCTCAGCATGTTCGGGGCGCTGATCATCGCCCTTCTTCTGGGAATGGCCGCGCAGTTCCCGATACGCCGATGGTATGAGCGCGGGAATCCCGCCCGCATGGCAGGGGTGCGGGATGCGGCCGGACTTATATCGAACAAACTCCTGAGGCTGGGGATCATTCTTCTGGGATTCAAGCTCAATCTTCAGGTCCTGTTCACCAAAGGCCTTGCCTGCCTCCCCATCGCGGCCGTGGTGGTGACGTTCACAATCGTCGTGACGTATGCGATAGCCCGGGCGTTCCACGTCGACCCCATGCTCGCCATGCTGGTGGCAGGCGGAACGGGAATCTGCGGCGCAGCCGCGGTGATGGGCCTGTCCAGCGCAATCACCGTGGATGTCAGCCGCGAGGAGGAGAAGCAGGAGGACATCATGATGGCAGTGGCTGCGGTCGCCATCATGGGAACGATCTTCGCTTTGGTCGAGATCGTCGTCGGCCCACTCACTGGTTTGAGTGCCGTGCAGCTCGGTGTCGTCGCCGGAGCGTCCCTGCACGAGATCGCGCACACCGTGGCAGCGGGAGCCGCGTTCGGCAGCGTTGAGATGGCCACCATCATGAAGCTTTCACGCGTTCTTATGCTGGTGGTGGCGTCAATCGTGATCGCCCTGTGGTGGGACCGAACCCAAGAGACTCCCGACACCGAGGGGCGACGTCATATCATGTTCCCGTGGTTCATGCTGGGGTTCGTCGGGGCGTCGATGATCGGATCATTCGTCCCGGGAGTCTCCGCGATCGCCCCCACTCTTGTCGACGTCGCCTATGTCGTTCTCGGCATGGCCATGGCCGCGCTGGGAATCACCGTCAACTTCCGGGCCATCGCCGACCGGGGTCGTGCGGCCTTCCTGTCCAGCTTCATCGCCTCGGTTCTGCTTCTGGGGTTGTGCGTCGCGATCGCGGCAATCGTCTTTTGAGACCTCCGGCATCATCGCACTGCGCATATCCGCGCCGCGTGGCAGAATACCGCACATCGTCATAAGGCGCGGCCGACGAGGAAGCGGCTGGAGCGCGGTGGTGGCGACGCGAGGGAAGTCGGCATAGAACCGGCATATGAGAAGACGACGAGGGAGACAATGATCGCGTTCATCGAGCAGATATTCCTATGGTGGCTCTTCTATGGATTCATCGGATGGGTGTGGGAGACATGTCTCGGCATCGTCACCAGAGGTAGGTTCGTCGAGCGCGGCGTCTTCATCGGCCCGTTATGTCCGATCTACGGATTCGGGGCGATCATCGTGATTGTCACGCTGCGTGACGTGGAGAATCCCCTGGCTTCGTTCCTCAGTTCGGGCATGCTGGCCTGTCTGTTGGAATATGTCACCTCGGCCGCCGTGGAGAGGGCGTTTCATGTGCGGCTGTGGGACTACACGAACAAACCCTTCAACGTCAACGGCCGCATATACCTCAACGGCTTCCTCGCGTTTGGCCTGGGAGCCAGTGCGGTCAAGCTTCTCGTCCAACCCGCCGTCGCCGGGTTCACCGGATCGTGGGCCCCTCAGGCACTGCATGTCGTCACAATCACGGCCGCAGGGATTCTCATCGCCGACGCAGCCGTGACCATCGCCGGATTGACGAGCTTTGACAGTCACCTCGCCCAGATCAGCGAGAACATCGCACAGGCGAAAAGCACCCGCATCGCCGCCATCGATGAGCGTCTGGAGAAGAGCGGCCACGGACCGGACAACGTCATAGAGGTCTCGGAAAGAATCGCCAAAACCATGACATGGCAGCAACGACGCCTGATCAGAGCCTTCCCCGCCATGACATCAACGCGGCACGGCCACACTCTTGCCGGTGTCCGCGATACGCTGGCGAAAAAGGCGAAGCGTCGGACCAAGGAGCGTTAGAGACGTTCGACGCTCCCGCCCCGCGCCCAGACGTCACGCCATGGATGCTACTCCCACTCAACTGAGGCGCTTGACCAGCTGGTTCGACGTGATTCCATCTCGTGTTGCCTTGTCCGCCTCGTGCTGCTCGAGACGAATCACGTCCGAATCAGCCGCTGATTCGGACGGAGAAGAGTAATTGCATCTTTGCTGGGCAAACATGCTTCACGGACTTGGCTATTCCCCGTTTCCCACATGGGGATAGTTGCAGGTGGCTTGGAAATAGATAATCTCCCGCGAATCAAGACTCATGCCTGCATCTTTCTCAGGTTCTGCAGTTTCCATAGCGCTTCGGGGCTTTTCGATGCAGCTTCCGCAATAGCCTCGTCGGAAAAGACGAGTTCGGGACGAAAATCGCCGGTCGCGAAGAGATGCAGATACTCGGCTTCGGCATCCGTGCGTGGAAGGACGTAGCGCGTGATGAATTCCTCCGCATTTGACATGAGGCCCTGCAAGGTCGGATGCTCGTCAGCATCTCTGAGCATGGGAAGGAGCTGATCGTCAAGCTCCCGCTGCCTGTCCGCAAATCTCTCGGATCTTTCTTCGAACGGGAGCGGGAACCTGGCTGAAAGCGATGCATAGAGGAGCATCGACTGATGTGCGAGCTCATCATCATCTGCATTGTCGAAGTGCCTGTCGAGGTTGGATATATCGTACAGATCGCGGACTTTTACACGATCGAAGAACGCCTTGACCTTGCCTCCGGCGAGCTCGATATCGTCGAACATCAAAATCTCTGCGTCAGGCCTCATCGCGCATGAGCGCAGGGTCGGGACGATGAGCGGCGAGCGGTTCATGTAGATGCAGTCGATCTTCACATGATCGGCACCCCAGTCCCCACGATAACGTAGCAGGTAGGTTCTGCCGGCATGCTCGCCATCGGCAGACGAGACATCGTAGCCGAGAGCGCGTCCCACTTCTTCTATCCCGCCCTCGATGGCGGGTCTTTCCGCAAGCATGCGTTGGCGGTCAGGCGATCCGATATAGGATACGTCTATGTCAACCGAAAGCCTTGGCATGTCGAGCATGAACAGGTTGATGGCGGTGCCCCCGTGCATGGCGAGCTTGCCGTGCAGAGCGGGGTGGCGGTCCATCTCCTCGAGCAGATCGAGCAGCCTCTCGACCTTGTCCACGGTTCTGGGCTGGAACCCGTCCATGTCTACGAGAGCCATGATCGGACCTCCTTGTCCTCCTCGGGCAATCTCATATTCCATTCCTTCGACCACCCTCTGGCAGCATCGGAGCTTTTGTCGAGCTTCGATACGACCCCTTCGCAGGCAGCACGCAGCATATCGAGCGTGCCATCCTGCACCTTCCACTGCTCGGCCTTTTCCTCGAGCAGCCAGCCGACACGGGCAGCCATCGAGGCACTTTCCGCTATGGCCAGTTCCGCGACGCGCACGGTGTCAAGGTAGGGCATCGCCGAAAGTGAGCGAACGACCTCCTCGATGCCACCCGACCACTCTGGGTGCTTCAGGCAGTCGACGAAGGTCTGCTCGCGGCTTGTGGCGAGCACGCTCCCGAATGCCTTGCCCCTGATCTTCTGGGTCGCCAGCCCGATTTTCGCGGCGTGGGGAATATACCTGACATCATGGAAGGTGAACGGGGTCTTTGCGGCATCCGTCCTGAAGTGGCATTCGAACCCGACGTTGTGGGCCACGCCATGCGCCTCCAGGGCGGAATGGTACGAGAGCACGGCATCTGCATCGAGAACGATTACGACCTCATAAGGGTCAACGCCGGTGCCTTCGAACCTTCCGGCGTTCGAAACGTACAGCCCCCTGCGGACCCTCTCGATCGCGTTCGACGCAAGCGCTAGTTTGAGCTGCTGCTTCGCCGCCATCTCGGAATCAGCGTTCTTGAACAGGCTCCCCGTCAGGAACACGTGATGCGTCGATATGTACTCGCTGAACTTCATACTTACGAAGTATAGCGTTAAGGGTAATAGAATACTACCCTTTCATCGGTATCTTATAA
>NZ_CASEXV010000068.1 GCF_949292005.1 uncultured Bifidobacterium sp.
CGCTGTTATCATCCCTGCGCTGCCAATGGAATGCAAAATCCTTGTTGAATTGATCGGAAGTCGTATTCGCCATGTATCTGACATTATTCGGGGTAAGAGCCACCAAAATCTGCACTGTGGAGAAAATATCGTGGTACTGGTTCTCATCGATGTACTGGTGCATCTGGTTGAGCGCCTCGTTGACATCGTGTGTATCGCGTTTCTCCTCGATCTGAATGATCGGCAGCCCGTTAATCAACAATGTGGTGTCAAAACGTCGATTCTCCTTGCCCGCGATAACGGCTGGCCGCTTGATCTGATTCACCACCTGATATACGGTGTCGCCGGCACCAATCTGCTTCTGATCGAAAACCGTGAGGAACACATGCCTGCCGTCATCCAGATCAACCTCGATCTGCGAGACGCCGTTAAGGCCATAGAGAAACTGACCCGCCTGGTATGGCGTGCTCAGATTCGAGATCGTGTTTCTCACCTGCGCGAACTCGACGGCGCTTAGCGGCTGATCAAGGACGTTCTGGTTGTGCCGGTCCAGGATCGCCTTGAAATTCGCCCACAGCTGTTCGGTAGACTTGATATCGCGTTCATACTGCCAGAACTTCTCCGATGAAAGATACTGCGGCGCCCGAATCTGGGCATCCTGATCCGCGAGCCCTCCTTCGAAATCCGATCGCTGGAATAGCCCCCGATTGCACAGCTGTTCGATCAACTGCAACTCGAATTCACTCTCGCTTTGGGACTGCGTATAGCTGCTCATGCCCTCTCCCCGTACTTTCGCGTCTCTACCCAACCCTGCTCAGCTGATGTCACTGCGTTTCTCACAATCACCTTGTAGTGGCGCTTCATCTGAGCGTTGACCGATTGTCGAAATCGGAAAGGCGATGGAGGTGCAAAGGCTGCCCCGGCGCTGCCGGTCGCCGATGAGCCAGAGGCTCCCGTTTGCGAACCCGACATATCCCGTTTCTCTCTACTCCGCGATTGGTTATCAAGCGCTCAGTTGCTATGACTGTCACCATGATAGTTCGCAATGCAGATCGCAAGACGGTGTGGTGGCGAAATCGCCATCATATTCCCGCCGGACATTGGCGGTAACCGCAGCCGTCGGCTTGTGCATCAACGCATGTCAGCACTGGCCAAGACTGCACGCGGTGCGCATCAATGCGAACGCACAGAGCACGGACCGTCACCATTCTCCACGCCGTTATTTCTTGTTCTTGCCGAAAAGGCCCGTCATCTTCTTTGTGGCATTATCGAAGCCGACAGCGAGATCGCTTCCCAGTTGTTTTGCTCCTTTTACTCCTCCACCAATGGCCCGCTCGGTGTTCTGTCCCAGCCGCACAGCGCCATCGCCTACCTGCTTCGCGCCCTGGCCCAGATGGTTCGCCCCATCGACAATGAGTTTGCCAGCCGCATCTTTCCATCTCGGCGCCATTTCTATCTCGATCCGTTCAGCCTCTATGCCGATCGACATGGCGAAATGAACAATGCGGTCATTGACGTCGTCCAACAGCTGGAGCGTATGGTTCACGGCGAAAGGATGGAGCACCTTCTGCTCACGAACGTTCTGAGCTGACTGTCGCATGTTGGCATTGAGCTGGAATAGCTTGGATTCAATATCATGCAGACGTGTGCGGCGTGCCTCGATGATGCCTTCCCTGTGCGCCTCAAGCGTTTCAGGACTTTCCGCCATCACACGATCAAGTTCCAATACGTATAACTTGTCCTGGAGCTGTACGGCATTGCCAAGAATGGACAACCACTCAGTGATGTCCTTGTTCAATTGAATGCTCAGCCGTTCGGCTTCAACGGCATCTCCCTCTTCAGACAGTTTTTGAGATAGCCCCTCGATTTTTAACAGCGCAAAGCCCTGAGCACGCACCAAATCCTGTGGACAGCCGGATATTTTCGACCATGTGGTTTCCGTCACGATGCCGACCTTGCTGCGGATCATCATCGTTTCGTCAATCATATGAGCCACGCCAACCAGATTGGCGATCGATTGGTCTTTTTGATCCTGCAGAAGATCATCTATCTTACTGTCGATGACCCCGAGGTAATCAGTAATCTCTTGGATACTCTGCTCAAGCGCCATCTGCGTCATTACGCCGGCGACCCCGGACAACAGCTGCGGGTTGGCCCACGATGACACCTTGGACAGATTTTCGAAATGGAGTATACCCCGAATCTTGCCGCTCTCACGCACAACGCCAGTGCCATTGTTCCCGTATTGGGCAACTTTCCGGGCTGACTCCTCGGTGAGCTTGACCCAACGACCACCTTGAGAAGCGGCATCGGCAAAAAACTGGAATCCTGCGCTTCCTGTCTGCAGTGCCCGCGTTGTCACACTGCGGGACCGCTCTCGCAAGCCGGTAGCATCAAGCCATGATTCCACGGCGGCATCATCGCCGAAAATCAACATGCCCTGGTCGTCCTTGATCACGCGGATATCGTATTGTTCATCCGACTCAGAGGCAGTCTCCCGAGAATCCATTCAAGGACCTTCCATGCTTGCTTTTCGATATTTCTCGTATTAGTTGACGGCGGCAGTAAAAACGCTATTGAAAAGTTTTTTGGCCCGCTGCTCAAGAGCTTTGGCCTTTTTGCGGTCGGTTCGCGGAGATTTAGCGATCAGCTCGACACCCCTGCGAATTTTGCCCAGCTCACTACGCCATTCGTTAATGGGCGCATCGTCTGCGAGCTCAGCGGATTTCGTTAGGATGATCTCCTCAACCGCATCACATTGATATCCAATATTTTCCAACGAATTCTTGCTCTCGGGCAGATGAATCTTTGCGACCAGCTCAATGAACTTTTCCGAAAAATTCTTCTCTTTCAACCATGTGGCTGTCTTGTCGAGCATCTCCGGAGTAACAAACTGCGACAATAAGGTGACAACACCGAGGGACGCAGCCAGCTTTCCCCCGGATTTAGCTGTACTCGTAGATTTTTTTGACATGATACCCCAACTCTCCATCAATCTAAGCCTTCAATAAGCTCATTGTAGAGTATGGGCAACGCGCCACTACGCCGAAAACAGCTATGGACGAAACCGACTTATCCATGATTCATTATTTCCATTGTCATG
Organism: uncultured Bifidobacterium sp.; assembly: GCF_949292005.1. Classification (GTDB taxonomy): domain Bacteria; phylum Actinomycetota; class Actinomycetes; order Actinomycetales; family Bifidobacteriaceae; genus Bifidobacterium. The sequence continues at coordinate 3,083 of NZ_CASEXV010000068.1, forward strand.
GAATTGCCGGGGAATTCCCGGCTTGCCACTGAAAAGATGCGCCAAACACATGGATGGTGGCGAACCCCGCGAAGCACGAGATCCGCCACCATCCGCCCATCATCACATCTTCAGGCCTTGGCGACCGTCACCCCCAGCTCCGCCGCATCAGCATCCGCCGTCACATCCATACTGGTCGCCAGCGTCTCATGCATGATGAGATCGCGGAACTCCTCGACCTTCGCCGCGTCGGCGGCCGGAACGACGAGCCGCAGCGAGATGCGATCGGAGATGTCGAGACCGGCCTCCTTGCGGGCGTCCTGCACGGAGCGGATCGCATCGCGGGCATACCCCTCGGCGACCAGATCAGCGGTGAGCGCAGTGTCGAGCAGCACGAATCCGCCGGTCGGCAGAGGCGCGGACACCACGTTATGCGAATGGGCGGCATCCTCCTCTTCGACCTCATCGAGCATCTCGAACTCGCCCTCGATCAGCTCGATCTCACCCTGCTGCGTCTCCTCGATGGGATGCCCGCTCTTCTCGTCCACATGCCAGGTTCCGCTCTTCGCGGCCTTGATCGCCGCCTGGACGGACCTGCCCAGACGCGGCCCCGCGGCACGGGCGTTGACCCGCAGCCGATGGAGGATGTGCAGCCCGTGCGTCGGAGCCTCCTCCAGAGTGAGGAACTCCACCTCCTTCACGTTGAGCTCCGCCTTCAGCAGATCGGTGTACGGCTCGGCGGCCTGCGGATCCGGGATGAGAACGGTCAGCTTCGACAGCGGCTGACGGACGCGGACGTGCCCGGCCTTGCGCAGCGACAGGGTCCCGGAGACGATCTCGCGCACCTTCTCCATCGCGGCGACGAGCGCGTCGTCGGCGACCAGCACGCGGCCCAGCTTGGTGTCCTCGCCGGTCGTCTCATCACGGACGAACGGCCAGTCCGCCAGATGCACGGACTCGCCGCCCGTCAGACCGCGCCACACGGTCTCGGCCTCCATCGGCGCAAGCGGCGCAAGGACGCGCATGAAGACCTCCAACACCGTGTACAGGGTGTTGAACGCCTGCGGGTCCTCGTTCCAGAAGCGGTCGCGCGTGTTGCGGATGTACCAGTTGGTGAGCAGGTCGATGAAGTCGGACGCAGCGGCGCAGGCGTCGGAGATGGCGAAGTCGTCCAGCGCCTTCTCCGTGCGCTCCACGAGGAGTCTGGTCCTGGCGAGCAGGTACCGGTCCATGCGCGGCAGTCCGGCAACCTCGTCGGGACGCAGCGAACGCGCCTCGAAGCCGCTCCCCTCGTTGGCCGCGTTGGCGTACAGGGTGAAGAAGTAGTACGAGCTCCACACGGGCAGCATGACCTGGCGGACCGTGTCGCGGATGCCATCGGCGGTGACGATGAGGTTGCCGCCGCGCAGGATCGGCGAGCTCATGAGGAACCAGCGCATGGCGTCGGATCCGAACTTGTCGAACACCCCGTTCACGTCCGGGTAGTTGCGCAGATGCTTGCTCATCTTCTGCCCGTCGCTGCCCAGCACGATCCCGTGGCAGATGACGTTCCTAAACGCCGGACGATCAAACAGCGCGGTCGCCATCACATGCAGAAGGTAGAACCATCCGCGCGTCTGGCCGATGTATTCGACGATGTAGTCCGCCGGAAAATGCTGCTCGAAGTACTCCTTGTTCTCGAAGGGGTAGTGGAACTGGGCGAAGGACATCGATCCGGACTCGAACCAGCAGTCCAGCACGTCGCTGATGCGGCGCATATGCGACTTCCCGGTCGGATCGTCGGGGTTGACCCTCACGAGCTCGTCGATGAAGGGCCGGTGCATGTTGATCTGCCCTTTGCGATCACGCGGGTAGTCTCCGAAGTCGCGTTTGAGTTCCTCGAGCGATCCGTAGACGTCGACGCGGGGATGCTTCGGATCGTCCGAGACCCACACGGGAATCGGCGACCCCCAGAAGCGGTTGCGGGAGATCGACCAGTCGCGGGCGTTGGCCAGCCACTTGCCGAACTGGCCGTCCTTGACGTTGCCGGGGATCCAGTTGATCTCCTGGTTGAGCTCCAGCAGACGCTTCTTGATCTTCGTCACCGACACGAACCAGCTGGACACCGGCTTGTAGATCAGCGGGGTGCCGCAACGCCAGCAGTGCGGATAGGAATGCACATAGCTCTTCTCCTGGAGGAGGATCGCGCGATGCTCCTCGGGGATGCGGGCCAGCGGGCCGTCGCCGGCACGCAGGTTGCGCAGTATCGGCAGATTCGCGTCGAAGACGTACAGACCCTCGTAATCCGGGCACAGCGAAGTGAACGTGCAGCTCTCGTCGAGCACGTCCACGGACCTGATGCCCTTGGCGGTCAGGGTCGCCATATCATCCTCGCCGTAGGGGGCCTGATGCACGAGTCCGGTTCCCTCGACGGTGTCGACGTAGTCCGCGGTGAAGATCCGGTAGGCGTTAGGACCGGGCGTGCCGTTCTCTCCCGTCGCCGCGTCATCGGAGAAGTATGGGAAGACCGGCCAGTAGCGCCAGCCCTCCATGTCCGCGCCCTTGAGCTCGCGGACCACCTCGTAGTCCTCCCCCAGCTCCTTGGCGTACGAGGCGAGCAGCGGCTTGCCGAGATAGAACTTCCTGCCCGCGAAGCGTCCCTGCGTGGGACGGACCTCCACGTAATCGATGTCCGCGCCGACGACGATGGCGAAGTTGGTCGGAACCGTCCACGGCGTGGTGGTCCAGAACACCGCGTAGGCGTCCTCCTCGTCACGCAGCCTGACGGCGACCGACACGGTGGTGTCCTGACGGTCCTGGTACACGTCCGCGTCCATGCGCAGCTCATGGGCGCTCAACGGCGTGCGATCGTTCGGACAGTACGGCAGAACCCGATGGCCCTGATACGCCAGACCCTTGTCGTACAACTGCTTGAACGCCCACATGACGGACTCCATGTAGGGGATGTCCAGCGTCTTGTAGCCATGCTCGAAGTCCACCCAACGGCCCTGACGATGCACGTAGTCGCGCCACTCGTTGGTGTATTTGAGGACGGATGTGCGGCAGGCGTCGTTGAACCTCTCGATGCCCATCTCGTTGATCTGGTCGACCGACTCGATGCCCAGTTCCTTCTGCGCCTCAAGCTCGGCGGGAAGGCCGTGCGTGTCCCAGCCGAAGACGCGGTTGACACGGCGGCCCTTCATCGTCTGGTAGCGCGGGATCACGTCCTTCGCGTAGCCGGTGAGAAGATGACCGTAGTGGGGAAGCCCGTTGGCGAAGGGCGGGCCGTCGAAGAACACGAACTCGTTCTGGCTGTGGTCGCCGGAGGGACGGCGCTCCACGGACTTCTCGAACGTTTTGTCGCCGTCCCAGTACTTGAGAACCGACGTCTCCAATGCGGGGAAATCGGGGCTCGGGGTCACACGGTCCCGGGAACCGTCAGCCGTCGCCTTGGGATACGCATGGGAATTGGTGGATTCACTCACCGTTGCTCTCCTCGTCTCGCAGGTTCACTCCATCACCTGCGAGGACGAGGCCGCGATCACTGGATCGGCGACACCGCGGTACCACCCCGCTTGTCATGCCGGACGCCACGATGACGGCCTCTGGCATGACCACTTGCATTCGGCTGTGTCGGGCCGATCCCGTCGGGTCTAGTAGGCGACGCCATCCGCGCGCCATCCGCGCGCCGCCATCGCCGTTCTTCCGAGGACTCCCCGCTGATGACGGATCATCGTCCAAGCTCCGCCGAGAACTCGACGAACCCCATATCGCGGCTCATCATAGCACCGGCTGCGGATGGCTTGTACGCCATCGGCCTACTCCGCTGCTCCTATTCCAGCTCGACCGCTCCCGTGTACAGCTGGTAGTACTCCCCGCGCTTGGCGAGGAGCTCGTCATGCGATCCACGCTCGACGATGCGTCCATGATCGAGAACCATGATGACATCCGAATTGCGCACGGTGGACAGCCTGTGGGCGATGACAAACACGGTGCGGCCCCTCATCAGGGCGTCCATGCCCGCCTGCACGACCTCCTCCGTGCGCGTGTCGATGGAACTTGTGGCCTCGTCCAGAATCATGGCCGGCGGATCGGCGACGGCAGCGCGCGCGATCGACACCAGCTGGCGCTGCCCTTGCGACAGTCCGCTGCCATCACCCTGAAGAACGGTGTGATAACCCTGCGGAAGCATCCGGATGAACCCGTCCGCGTTCGTGCGCCGCGCCGCGGCGATGCATTCCTCGTCGGTGGCGTCCAGACGCCCGTAGCGGATGTTGTCCATCACCGTGCCGGTGAAGAGGTTGACATCCTGGAGCACGATGCCCAGCGAGCGCCGAAGATCGGGTTTGACGATGTTGCGCACGTCGATCCCGTCATAAAGGATCTGCCCCTCCTGGATGTCGTAGAAGCGGTTGATGAGGTTCGTGACGGTGGTCTTCCCCGCGCCGGTGGCACCCACAAGGGCGATCTTCTGGCCGGGCTTGGCGAACCAGGTGATGCCGTGGAGCACGGGCTTGTCGGGAGAGTATCCGAAAGTCACCTCCGTGAACCTCACGTCGCCGCGAAGCAACGTGTAACGGCCGTCCGGCGATGTCACCGCGCTCTCCTTGGCCTTCAGGGCCACCTCGCGCGCGGTGCCATGAAGCTTCGACGCCGCGGCGAGCGACCGTGTCCCATCGTCGTCCGCGGCGCGGTGCCACGCCCAATGCCCCGTCTCGCGGTCGACCTCCGTCATGGTCCGCCCATCGGAGGCGAGCTCGACGTTGACCAGATGCACCGTGCCGTCGTCGCTTTCCACCGGTTCGTCCATGAGGGCGAAGATACGGGATGCGCCGGCGAGCGCCATCATGACCATGTTGAACTGCATGGACACCTGGCCGATCGGGTTGACGAAGGCGCGCGACAGCGTGAGCACGGCGATCAGGGTGCCCAGAGTGAGCGTCCCCGAGCCCGACAGTCCCACGTTCCCCCATCCCGCCAACGCGGTGGCTCCGCCGACGATGGCGAGGAGCACATAGAGCATGTACCCCATGTTCCCCACGACCGGCATGATGTTGTTGCCGAAGGTGTTGGCCGCGGCCGAGGCCCGGTAGAGCTTCTCGTTGCGGCGGTCGAACTCCGTGGCCGTCGCGTTCTCATGGTTGAAGACCTTGATGACCTTCTGGCCGTTGACGGCCTCCTCGACGAAGGCGTTGACCTCTCCCAGGGTCTGCTGCTGGCGGATGAAGAACATGCCGCTGCGGGTGACCATGAACCGCACAACCGCCACCAGCAGAACGGTGAACACCAGCGTGAACACGGTGAAGGGGATGGAGAGCCACAGCATGGAGATCAGAGCCGCCAAGGCCGACACGCCTGAGGAGAACATCTCCGGGAACGACTGTGATATCGCCTGCCTGAGCGTGTCGGTGTCGTTGGTATAGCGGCTCATGGTGTCGCCATGCTCATGGGTGTCGAAATAGCTGATCGGGAGGCGCTGCTGATGCACGAACATCTCGTCGCGGATGTCCTTGAGCGTGCCCTGCTCCACGGTCACGATCAGCCAGTTCCACAGCCAGGTGCTGAACACGCCGACCGCGTAGAGGCAACCCATCAGGGTCAGCGCGGTCAGAAGCGGCCCCCAGTCGGGGTCGGACGCTCCGACCAACGGAAGGATGTACGTGTCGATCAGGGACTGGAGAAAAAGGGCCGATCCCGCCTGCGCCGCGGCCCCCAGAAGGATGCACACGATGATGGTCACCACCCGCCAGCGGTAGCGCATGATGTATCCAAAGATGCGCTTGGTGGTTCCCGGAGCCGCCTTCATCGGCGCATGGTTCATGGTCGTCGCCTTAGGCATCCAGATCGCCTCCCTTGTTCTGCGTCTGAGATTCGTAGATCGAACGGTATTCGTCGCAGGTCTCCAGCAGCTGCTCGTGCGTGCCCCTGTCGATGATCCGGCCCTCCTCCATGACGACGATGAGGTCCGAATCCTGCACCGACGCCACGCGCTGCGCGATGATGATCTTGGTGGTGTCGGGTATCTCATCGTGGAACGCCTCGCGTATCAGACGGTCGGTTTTCGTGTCGACCGCGCTGGTGGAGTCGTCCAATATCAGGATCCGCGGCCGTTTGAGCAGCGCCCTCGCGACGCACAGACGCTGGCGCTGTCCGCCCGAAACATTGGTGCCACCCTGCTCGATGTGGGTGTCGTAACCGTCGGGAAACTCGGTGATGAACCCGTCCGCCTGGGCCAGACGCGCGGCGTGGCGGATCTCCTCGTCGCTCGCGGCGGGATTGCCCCAGCGCAGGTTCTCGGCGATCGTGCCGCTGAACAGCACGTTCTTCTGAAGCACCATGGCCACCTGGTCGCGCAGCGCGGTCAGATCGTATTCGCGCACGTCGTGGCCGCCGACCTTCAGCGAGCCGCCGGACACGTCGTAGAGACGCGGAATGAGCTGCACCAGACTGGACTTGGACGATCCCGTCCCGCCCACGATGCCGAGGGTGGAGCCGGAGGGAATGGACAGGGAGATGTCGTCGAGAACGGGCCTTTCGGAGCTGGTCGCATAGCGGAACGTCACGTGGTCGAAGTCCACCGATCCGTCGGGAACGTCCATCCGGGGGTTGTCGGGATCCGTCACCGTGCTGGTCTCCTGCAGGACCTGGCAGATGCGTTCGGCCGAGGCCTGCGAGATGATGACCATGACGACGATCATCGACAGCATCATCATCGACATGAGGATATGCATGGCGTACGTCACCAGGGCCGTCAGATCGCCGGTCGTCAATCCAAGAGCCGAGCTGTTGCCGGAGGCCACGATCTGTCTGGCACCGATCCACGCGATGAGGATCATGGTGGCGTACATGCAGAACTGCAGAAGCGGCATGTTGAAGCTCATGATCTTCTCGGCCTTGGTGAAGTCGTCGAATATCGACTGGGATATCCTGCCGAACTTCGACACCTCATGGTCCTCGCGGTTGTAGGACTTGACCACGCGCACGCCCTGCAGGTTCTCGTCCACGACGTTGTTGAGCCGATCGTAGGTGTGGAAGACGCGCTCGAAGACCGGATGGACAAGGAACACCAGAGCGATCAGCCCGCCCCCGAGAATCGGCACCGCCGCCAGGAAGACCAGCGAGATCGAAGGACTGATCCGATAGGTGAACAGCCATGCGACCACCACCATGACGGGAGCCCTCACGCCCAGTCTGATAAGCATCTGGTAGGCGTTCTGCAGGTTCGTCACATCCGTTGTCAGCCGGGTGATGATCGATCCCGTCGAGAAACGGTCGATGTTCGTGAAGCTGAAGGACTGCACCTTGGAAAACAGGTCATGCCGCAGATTGCGGGCGAATCCCGCCGCCGCGACCGCCGCGAATCGTCCGGACAGGAAGCCGCATGCCATCGACACCACGGAGCATGCGATGAGTATCACTCCGAAACGCCAGATCAGCGGCATGGATCCGCCCGCGATGCCCTGGTCGATGAGCGTGGCCATCAGCGTGGGGATGAGGATCTCCAACACCCCTTCGACGACCACGAACATCGGTGTGAGCAGCGTGGGTCGTTTGAACTCCCGCAGACTGCCCAGCAGCGTGCGTATCACATGCGTCGGTGTCGCCGGCTCCTGCCGGAGCGTGCCTCCGACCTCATCAATGGCTGTCGTCACTCGTTGATCTCCTTCGTTCTCTCCGTTGCGGCACCCTCACCATCGTCACTCGGCCCATCCATCGGCGCCCCAGAGTGGGCATGACGGTACTGCGCCGCGTCGATGTTCGCCGTGAGTCGGTCGATGTAGCAGGCCAGGCGTCCACGCTCCTCGGGAGTGAATCCCACAAAGAGCTCCTCCTCCATCCGCATCGCATTGGCCACGAGACCCTCGACGATGGCGTCGGCGCTGTCCGTGAGCAGAATGCGCTTCATACGGGCGTCACCGGGCACCGACTCGCGGACGATGAGACCTTTGCGCTCCATCAACGCCAGCACACGCGAAGCCGTGGACCGCGTGATGCAGAAACGTCTTTCGATGTCCCTCTGCACGATGGTCTCGGCGCGATGGCGGGCGAGGAACATGATGATGTGGGCGTTGCCGCCTGTGGCGATACGCGCGTTGTCCGGCATGGTCGCACTCAGATAACGTCGTATCCGGCGATTCAGACTGCTGATGTCGATGCCTATGCTGCGCTTTTCCACGGTGCCTGTCTCATCGATGGCACGGCGTTCGCCGACGGTGTCGCTTCTCTCCACAGCGGTCATCCTAATATGGCTCACATACAACATGCCGCATATACAACAATCAGCGTAATCATGGCGTCAGGCTGCCGGCATCACGCGCCCACTAACGCTGGAACACCTCCGGATGCGCCGGATCCCCCGGCACATCCTCAAGCAACCCGCCAAGCTCCAGAAACTCACGCCAGAAATCCCAGGGCCGTCCGTAGGGTGTCGCCTCCGCGCCGAACGCCTGGATGTTGGCCTTCGCCTCGTAGACGTCCAACTCATTGATCCCCTCGAAGAACGACGCCAGACGCTCCAGATTCCGCCCATCGTAGAACAGCGAGCCGATGATCTGCGTGAGACGCTCCGCGCGGGCCAACGGCAGGGAGTCCCAATGCCTGAACTCGATGAAGTTCTTGAGCCTCGCATCGTTGAAATGAGTGGAGATGACGTGATTGATCTCATAGGCGTTGAGCGCGCGGTCGGGGTATATCTCGCCCGCGTTCTCGCGGAAGGCCGCGCGATGCTTATCGGTCTCCGGCAGGACGTCCGCCTCCGGCGTATGCGTAAGATCGGCGAACATCAACGGCGTCGACAGCACGTCGACCGCATAGTCCTCCCAGCCAAAACGCGGGTCGTACAGGCCGGGTATGACGTTCGTCCTCTGGAAGTCGAGAGCGTCCCACATGCGTTGGCGCAACAGGGGGAAGGGGTTCTCCGCACCTTCGAAGTACGGAGCGTTGCGGAAGAACCAGGCAAGGATGGGACCGACCGCCGTCCCCACTCGCAGTTTGGCTATCGCGTCGGCCTCATCGCGGTAGTCGATGCTCACCTGGGTGGAGGCGGAGCAGCGCATCATGCACAGCCCGTACTGCCCCACCCGGCCGAGGTAGTCGCTCATGGCGGCGTAGCGGCTTTTGGGGTTCACGGGGATATCGGCGAAACCGGTTTTCGGCTGATATCCATAGGAGACAAGACGGAAGCCCAAGTCGTCAAGAATGGGGTCCGCCTCGGAGCGGAAGGCCCGATACACCCTCCCCAGCTCCTCCGGGGCCCTGAGCACTCCGATGGAGCATTCGACCTGGGCACCCGGTTCAAGCGAGATGGATATTCCATCCCTCGCCAGACCGACAAGGCGACCATTCTCCCAGTACTCACGGTCGACGTCGTAATTGGGACGCAGCCGGCCGAGCAGCGTCTCCACACCTCGCGGCTCATAGTAGTTGACGGCCTCATCGGTTCCGTTGCGGACGGGAAGATGCTCGATCTCCACGCCGAAACCTCCCGGCCCCGATTTGGCCCCCGCTTCGAAGAACGACACCAGACTCGCGAGATGCCGGGGATTGACCGTGGCGCCGAGATGGGCGTAGCTGATGCGTGGCGTGACCATGCGCTCATCCTACGGGAGGGGCGGGAGTCGGCACGCCCCACCGTCATAGGAAACGCCGATGGCGAACCATAGGCATGGGCGCAGAACCAAGGATGCGGGCGCGTGCGGGCCACATCACGATTCGGCTATGGGCGCACCGGTTGACGCTTCTTGGCCGTGGAGATCATGAGCTTGATTCTGTTGAGCTGATTGGCCTCCGAAGCACCAGGATCATAGTCGATCGACACGATGTTGGCCTCGGGATGCAGGCGGCGGATCTTGCCGAACATGCCCCGTCCTGTGACATGGTTCGGAAGACAGGCGAAGGGCTGCGCACACACCACGTTCGAGCAGCCGGACTCCACCAGTTCGATGATCTCGCCGGTGAGCAGCCAACCCTCGCCGGCCTGCACTCCGATGGAGGTCACCTCGGCCGCCTTGCGGACAAGCTCGGGCATTGGCAGGTCTTGGCTGAACTTGCCGTGGGCGGTGTCGATGGCATGGCGGATCGGATTGAGATACCGGTCGATTCCCCAGCGCATGACGGCATATGTAAGCTTGTTCCCACCCGTTCCCAAATGCTTCTCGTTCCAATCCGATATGTACGGCCGGGTCGTCATGAATTCCATCATGCCGGGGACGACCGCCTCACAATCCTGCGATTCGATCACATCGACCAGATGATTGTTGGCATCCGGATGGTATTTGACGAGAATCTCCCCCACGACGCCCACACGCGGCTTGCGCGGGATGTCGCGAAGTTCAAGGCCGTCGAAACTGGCCACGATGGCCTTCGCCAGCTGGGGATAGGTCATATATCCACGGCCCAGACGCTTCTTGGCCGTCGTCGACCGTCCGTGGTGCATGATCATCTCCCGTGCGATCTGGTCCCACATGCGGTACAGCTCATTCGCGCTTCCGGGCGTCGCCTCGTAGGGACGCACGCGCATGAGGCATTTGAGAAGAAGATCGCCGATGGACAGCGCCTTGACGGCTCTGTGCAGCATTCCCGGCGTCGCCGTGAAACCGGGGTTGTCCTCGATCCCCTGGGTGCTCAGCGCGATCACCGGCACCTGCGGATACCCGGCGTCGACGAGGGCCTTGCGGATCAAGCCGAAATAGTTGGTCGCGCGGCACATCCCGCCTGTCTGGGTGATGGCGAGGGCGACATGGTCGGGGTCGTACTTGCCCTGAACGATTGCATCGACCAGCTGGCCGACGACGACGATGGCCGGATAGCAGGCATCGTTGTTGACGTATTTGAGGCCGAGCTCGATGTCATCATGCGACGCGGTGCGCAGAATGTCGAACTTGTATCCTCCCGATCGGATGACCGCCTCGATGAGGGACATATGGATGGGGCTCATCTGCGGTCCCACGATGGTGTAGTCCTTCTTCATGGACCTGCCGAAGGGGATCTTGTTCGAATACGCGGTCATCGTCGCCGAGGTGCGGGCTTTCCCGGACGCGGGCGTGGAAGCGGACTTGGCGAACGCCCTGCGCGACGCCTCGCGCATGGACGCGGTGAGCTTGGGGTTCGCGGCCATGACGGTATCGAGGAGAACCTGACGGCCAGGGGTCGGCGCGGCCGAACCGGTGTGCCGGAATCCCGACCCCGACGAAGCAGCCGTGGAATTCGCGGCGCCCATCTGGGTTTCTGCGTTCTTCCGATTCTCACGCTCCTCGACCGCGGCCTTCAGCGAGCGCAGCCGGATCTTCGCGGCCCCCAGATTGCTGACCTCGTCGATTTTGAGCAGCGTGTACACATCGGACTTGTCGGCCAGTATCTCGCTGACCTGATCGGTGGTGATCGCGTCGAGTCCGCAACCGAAGGAGTTGAGCTGCACGAGTTCCAGACCCGGATACGAGGACACGAAATTCGCCGCCGCGTACAGGCGCGAGTGGTAGGCCCACTGGTTGGTCACGCGGAGAGGAAGATGCGGGGCCTGGACCGGCAGCGCATAGCGGAAGCCATCCTCGTCATGCGCATGGGGATCCTTGTCGCCCGCGCCGAGATAGTCGCTCAGATGCAGATCGTCCCCCGGCTGCAGCTCGCATATCGAATCCTCCGACAGCACGACCATGCCCAAGGAGCAGATGGTCTCGGGAATTCCGTGGTTGACTTCGGGATCAATGTGGTAGGGGCGTCCGGCAAGCACAATTCCCCGACAGTCGTGCTCCTTCATATAGGCCAGGGCGAGTAGTCCCTCCTGCTGCACATCGTGCTTGAAAAGGGCATCCTCGGCATAAGCGGCCTTGACCGCACGTTGGGCTTCGTCCAGCGTGACCCCCGCCCATGAGAACTCGTCGACGATGCGCTGGGGCATGAGGTCATGGTTGGCGAGATTGAAATACGGTCTCATGTACCGCACGCCATCCGCGCGCAGCTCGGGCATGTTCGCCCCGACGACGACCGGATAATTCGCCACGACCGGGCAGTTGTAATGATTGTCGGACCCGGCGATGAGATCCTCCTCGTAGGACACGCACGGGTAGAAAATGGTGCGCACTCCTTTGTCGAGAAGCCAGTCGATATGCCCGTGGACAAGCTTGGCGGGATAGCAGATGTTGTCGGATGCGATGGATTCGATGCCACGCTCGAACAGCTCATGGCTCGAGCGTCCCGAGATCATGACCTTGAATCCCAGATTGGTCAGAAGCGTGAACCAGAAGGGATAGTTCTCGTACATGTTGAGGACGCGCGGTATGCCGATCTCGCCACGGGTGGCCTTTTTGTCGGTGAGTCTGCGGTACCCGAAGCATCTTTTGTATTTGTAGTCGTACAGGTTCGGACGGTCGGAGCGATGTCGCCTGGCGTCGCCGCCGCGCTCGCACCTGTTTCCAGTCACGTAACGCGACCCATCCTGGAAGGTGGTGATGGTGAGCTTGCAGTGGTTCTGGCAGAGCTTGCACACGTCGCGTTCGGATGTCATGGACAGGCCATCGAGATCCGCTCCGCCGAGAAGTGTCGATGTGGTGTGGGCCGGCCCGTCGGGCGCGTCGTCCACATAATGCATGCGCGCGGTGAGGGCCGCGCCATAGGCACCCATCAGACCCGCGATGTTGGGGCGGGTCACCTCGCGGCCGGTGAGCAGTTCGAACGCCCGCAGAACCGCGTCGTTGAGGAAGGTCCCACCTTGGACCACGACCGTGTCGCCCAGAAGGTCGGCGTCGCGCAGCTTGATGACCTTGTACAGGGCGTTGCGCACGACCGAGTAGCATAATCCGGCGGCGATGTCCTCCATCGAGGCGCCCTCCTTCTGCGCCTGCTTGACGGAGGAGTTCATGAACACCGTGCACCGGGACCCCAGATCCACGGGATGCGCGGAGTTGAGGGCCGCCTGGGTGAATTCCTCGATGGTCATGCCCATGGACAGCGCGAAGGTCTGGAGGAACGATCCGCAGCCGGACGAACACGCCTCGTTGACGGCGATCGAGTCGATGACCCCGTCGGCGATGGCGAGGTACTTCATGTCCTGACCGCCGATGTCGATCACTGCGGTGACGCCCGGGCTGACGATCTCCGCACCACGGTAGTGGGCCATCGTCTCGACGACGCCCTCATCCAGATGCAGCCCCGTGGTGATAAGTCCCTCACCGTATCCGGTCGCACAGCTGCGGGCGATCCACGCGGTGTCGGGAAGCTCGTCCTGTATGCGCCGCACGATCTCGACTGCGGCTGTCAACGGGCTCCCGTTGTTTGTGGCGTACGACGACCAGACGATGTCCCGGTCATCGTTGACCAGCGTGGCCTTGATCGTGGTGGAGCCCGCGTCGATTCCCAGAAAATGGGGGCCGACGGCACCGTCGAGAGTACCGATGCGCACCTGCTCACGTCCATGACGGTCCATGAATGCGGCTCGATCGTCCTCGGTCGCGAACAGTGGAGGCATCGTCGGAGTGTCACTGGGCAGCGAGCTCAGCCGATCCAGGCCGTCAAGGATCTCCCGGCAGGTTCTCGGACGAAGCCTCGCCGAATCCTCGATCTGCGTGTCGTCGTCGGCCAGAAGCGCGGCGCCATACGCCACGTACAAGTGGGCGTTCTCCGGTGTGACGAACTCATCGACCTTGCCCTCAAGCGCACGGGAAAACGCGGCTCGAAGTTGCGGCAGGAAGAACAGCGGACCACCCAGGAACACCACGGTTCCGTGAATGGGACGTCCCGAGGCCAGACCGGCTATCGTCTGGGTGGCCACGGCAGTGAAGATGGAGGCCGCCAGATCGCGTTTGTCGGCACCGTCGTTGATCAGCGGTTGAAGGTCGGTTTTGGCGAACACACCACAGCGCGACGCGATGGGATAGAGATTCGAGTAGTCGGCCGCGAGCTTGTCAAGTCCGGAGGCGTCGACATCCAGCAGGGTCGCCATCTGGTCGATGAACGCCCCCGTCCCGCCCGCGCACGAGCCGTTCATGCGCTGCTCGGGAGTGGGCTTGAGATAGGTGATCTTCGCGTCCTCGCCGCCAAGCTCGATGATCACATCGGCCTGGGGAACCCTTTCGTCGATCGCCCGCGTCTCCGCGATGACCTCCTGGACGAAGGGGACGCCCAGATTGTCGGCAAGCCCGATTCCCCCCGATCCGGTTATCGCCACCTGAAGCGGAGCATCACCGCGGCCCGCGGCGGACAAGGCGTTTTGGACGTCACGGAGAAGCTCGGCGACCGTCGCGCGAACATTGGCGTGATGCCGACGATAGTCGGAGAACAGTGCGGCATCGAGACGGTCATCCGCACCCAAGGCCACGGCCTTGACGGTCGTCGATCCGATATCCAATCCGATACGAATCGGACGGTCGGCGCGATCCGCGGCCACGTTCTGACCTTCGCTCACCTGCTCACCTCGTCATCTCTCCATCACGTCGACGCGCGACCCAGTCACCACTCCGACCCGCAAGGCACGTTGTCTGTTAAGTAATGTAGTCGAGCAGCAGGCCGACACGACTTTCCCGAGAGCGAGATTTTCGGGTGGATACCACCCTCCGTCGGCCGGCATCGTTCCCCATCGGCCCCCATCAGGACGCGGAACCCTCCCCCGCGCTGCGGTCCTTGCCATAGACCTCGGGAATGAACCGCTCCTGATCATGAAGCTTCTCCCAACCCACCACCGTTCCCGACTCCAGCGAGCGAGGCACGTCGATTATCCGCTGGTTGCTCGACCCACGGAACTGCAGAAGCGAATCATGCAGAGTGGCTACGTACCGACCGTCCACCAGGATGTCGATCAGATCCAGCAGCTCCATCTTGTCGTCGGTCTCCCCGGAACGCATGAGCTCCTCCCACGTGTATCCGGTCCAGCACCATATGTCCTTGTCGTGTCCGAAGCGGTCGCGTATCCGGCGCGCCAATGGCAGCAGCACGCCGGTGTTCAGCAGAGGCTCGCCGCCGAGGAACGTGATGCCCTGGACGTAGTCGAGGGACATGTCCTCCATGATCTGGTTTTCGAGTCGTTCATCATACGGACGACCCGCCTGAAAGTCCCAGATGGAGGCGTTGTAGCAGCCTTCGCAGTGGAAGGGGCAGCCCGAGACGTACAGAGAGCATCGTATCCCCTCGCCATCCGTCATGAGGAAGCGCTTGTAGTCGGCGACCATCCCATGGCTCATGCGCGAGCTGCTCCACTGGCCCGCGCGGGGGTTGTTGGATAGGTCGCTGGGGATGGAGGGACCACGGCCGGTCTCACCGGCCGCGAAATCATGCAGACTCATAACCCTACTTGGTCTCTTCGAACCACTCTCGGTC
>NZ_CASEXV010000069.1 GCF_949292005.1 uncultured Bifidobacterium sp.
GGCCGATTGGACATGACAGACGATCGTCATGCTCTCCCCCGGTTTCAGTGTTATGGACCGTCCACCGACGGTCAGACCGTCATGAAGGCTGACGATGTCGAAGCCTTTGCCGTCGGACATGGTCCAGTTGACAAGACGCCCGCCAGCAGGAGCGTATATATAGAGCGCGGTGTTGATCTCACCATCCACATGACCTTTCGTCAGATCGCCCAGAACATATCGGGGAGTGGTGGCGACCTGGTCGGAGGTCATCATATTGGTCAACGTGATCGTCACGGTGTATTGCAGGGCGCCGTTGGACGCCGTCTTCTCGTATTTGGTGCTCACCTGACGCCGCAGATACCAGTCCATCTTCGATTGTGTGCCGTCGGAGAAATACACCCCCACTTGGGGCTTGGACTGCGATGTTGACAATGTTCCGGAAATCGTCGTGTCGGCGAGAATGGTCTGCTCGTCCTTGTGGGAGCTCCACACCAGCACGTGTCCACCGGAGATGGATGTGGCCGCGGCCTTGAGAAAATCCTTGGGTTTGCTCGAGCTGGTGAGGATGTGGCTGAACGCGGCCGACGCGGCCTGCGCAAAATACGCGTCCTGCTGCGAGCTGTCCTTCGTGGAGTAGACGTCGCTGAGAAGATATTTGGCTGTGTTGCTGCCATTGAGCACCGTTCCGTCATCAAGAGTCACCCCGCCCGTGACGGCGAGCATGTTCTGAAGACACACCGGATCGATGGCCACAACCCCATCGACCTCCACCTTGTAGGTGTTCTTCCACATGGCCTGCGCGATCTTCCCCGTCCGGGAGAAGTCCGGGGTGAGGTTGACGTCCTGCGCCATGCGGCCCAGCTTGTCCGTGAACAGTGTCTTCTCCTCGGCGGTCAACGCCACTATCGGCTCGTGGAGCCACGGCAATGTGCCCTCCGATTCGAACTTGTTGAGGGTGATGGTTCCATTCGACACCGTGATGGTTCCCCAGGATCCCGATATCCCACCGGTGGCTCTCAACTCCGAATTCGACTGCGCAAGCACAAGATAGGTGCGGGTGCCACCGCTTGTGGTGAGCATAGGCGGAGCCAGGGAGGCGAACGCCGACGCGTTGTCCAGCATTCCGGAGACAGTCGTCATATAACTTTTCGCCTTGGTCATGGCCGCGGATATCTGTGTGATGTGCGCGGTCGGCGTCGACTCCAACGCCCGAACCGTCGTCTGCATGGCCTCGCTCGCCGACTCCAGACTTGACGCGGCCTCATCCAATCCAGGCAGACGGATGGTGCCACCCGTGAAAGACGCGTCCGTGAGCGACACCAATTTGACGGCCTTGCCAACACTGGGCAAAACCTGGGAGGATATGTTCTCCATCGCCGTGACCGCGGCCCTCACCGCCACGACGTCGCTCCCGTAATATGGTGTTTTCGCGGCGATCGTCCAGAGGACCGAGCTGGTCTCCCGATAGGCTTTGTCCGTATGATCGGAAAATTGATCGGAACTCACGGCGAAGGACTTCTCATCGACATTGGACAGAGCGGTCTTCATCGTCGTGGCCGAGGACATGGCCTCATTGACCTCCGTCCTGACCTTCATGGCGGATATGACGAACCACGCGGCGAGGGCCCCGACGACGACAAGGAATATCCCCAGAACGATCGCCACTCTTTTGACTACGCGGCGTCTCTTCAGGCGACGTATATGCGCGGGACTCATCCGACGTCGATGCCGATGAGCCTCTCCCGACCCTGAATCATTGCGCGGAATGATCAGACCCCGCTCGTTCCCGGCCTCTACACCGTCATCGTTCACGATGGCGTCCCCCCTCGCGGTCCCCGATTCCTACGTAAACTCAGCCTCTGTATCTGAGGGACAGATCGCCCCCCCGGGCAAGGATCCACGAGTGCAGGCTGCATACCGGAAGCGTCGCGGGAGACTCCGCATCGTTTGACGGTTTTCGATGAACGGTGTCCCAGAACTCCTCGGCGGGCTTGTCACACATCGGCACTGCACAATGTCGTCCTCGCACGGCGTACCACCTCATCATAATGGACCTATGACCAATAGTGACATGATATGCCCCCAAGGTGAAGGAATCATGAAAGCGCGTGAGGACCCACGGCTATCATGACGGCATGGCATCATTACGCGGAGCGACGAGCGGACCCGACCGCAGCAGCACCTTTCAACGGATACGCGACCGCCTCCGCCGTCTCGGGCTCACACTCACCCTGGTGATCGCCACTTCCATGGTTCTCGTCATTGTCTGGTTCACGGTCAGTCCCACACCCTCGATACTTCTTCTGCGCAACGCCTTCCGCGAGCAGGAACTCACCACACCGACCGGATACGAGGCCATGCGAAAAAAGGTCACGGTCGTCAGAAACCTCACCTACCCTTCCGGCCCCACGGCCAAAACACCTTCGACCTGTATGAGCCCGTGGGACGGGAGTCCTCGACCCTTCCTGTCATCGTCTGGGCGCATGGAGGGGGATTCATCGCCGGCGACAAATCAGGGATGACGACATACGCGACCATAATGGCGAGCCGCGGATACGCGGTGATCGCCATGAACTACGATTACGCTCCCGACGGGACGTATCCCACGCCGGTGATTCAGATGGGTGAGATGGTGTCCCACCTGAAGAGCATCGCGTCACGATACGGGCTCGACGCGTCGAGCGTCATCGTCGGCGGTGATTCCGCCGAAGCCCAGATCGCCGCCCAATTCGCGGTGGTCAACACAACTCCAGGATATTCGGAAGCCACCGGAATCCCCACCACTTCATTGGAGAAACCACTCAAAGGCGTCTGAAAGAATTGCAAAAGTTTTGACTTTTCCCCTCTTCCAACCAAGCATCCCACAGAGAATGTTATAAAATCAATAACGAATGATCGCGTGTAACAAATTTCACCGATTAATAAATTAAAACGTCCGTGAATATCGGAATGGATATCACCACAATATTAAGGAGTATGAATGACTGCTTTGCAGGGATTTGAGGAAATCAGCACGGAGATTCCGACGGTGAAGATGACACTGACGGTGATGGACTCCACCCTCCGATTCAACAAGGGAACGGCGGAGACCCTGGGATTCCCCGCATATGTGAAGATCCTCGCCAACCCGAAGACCTGTCAGATCGCCGTTCAACCGTGCACCGCGAAGGAATCGAACGCCGTCAAATTCAGCAAATCCGAGGGGAAGCAGACCACGTCCGTCAATCTCAAGGACAAAGCCCTTCTTGACAGTGTCAAGAAATTCTTCACGCTCGACGCGGCTCCCGAGGGCGAGGTCGCGTATCAGATTGTCACCGGATCGCTCCTTCCGAACACCCCCAACATGAAAGTCGCCGTATTCACCGCATCCAACGCCGTCAGTGGAACCATGAAGCGTCGCGGGCGCAAGAAGGCCTCGGAGGCCTGATCGCCGAATAACAACAAATCCGAATAATAGATGTGGGGAGGGGACGCGGCCGCATGTGCCACGTCCCCTCCCCACATCCGCATCCGGAACCAGAACGAATCAGTCGTTCTGCCTCCATCCCTCAACGTCGATGTGATGCTCCGGATTTGCCTGCCACGCCCTCCACGCGGATTCGACGATCTCATGCACGCCATACCGGGCGTGCCACCCCATCTCCTCGTTGATGCGTCGGGGCGAACCGATCAGATGCGGCGGATCTCCCGCACGACGCGACGTCACCGTTTCGACGAATGGAAGTCCCGTCACCTTTTTGACCTCGTCGACGATCTGACGGACCGAGGTTCCCTCGCCCGTCCCCACGTTGAAGGCATCATATTCCCGCTCGTCCTTGTCAAGATAGGACAATGCCGCCAGATGCGCGTCGGCCAGATCGGACACATGGATGTAGTCGCGCACGCATGTGCCGTCGGGGGTGGGATAATCGTCTCCAAAGACCAAAGGGGCCTTGCCCTTGCGTAGCCTGTCGAACAGCATGGGGATCAGATTGAGGATCGCAGGATCCTCCAATTCCACGGGACCGCACCCCGCCACGTTGAAATATCGAAGAGCGCAGAAACGGATGCCGAAAGGCTCCTCACAGGCCCGGGCCATCCACTCGCCGAACAGCTTGGTCTGCCCATAGGGATTGATGGGAAGCATGGGAACGACATCCTCCGGAACGACGTCTACCGGAGGAACCCCGTATGTGGCTGCCGACGAGGAGAACACCAACCGGGTCGCATCCGACTCCGTCATGCCCGTCAACACGTTGAGCATGCCGTTGATGTTCTGCTGGTAATACCACAGCGGCTTGGCCACGGACTCGCCCACCTGCTTGCGCGCCGCAAAATGGATAACCGAGTCGATGGACTCGTCACACATGATCTCACCCAGACGCTCCCCCGCGCCCGGAGCCGCAATGTCCATGCCATACAGTCGTGCGCCCTCGATGCGCGTGGGCTTGCCGTAGCTCAGATCATCCACAACGACGACCTCTCGTCCGGCCTCGTGAAGCGCATGAACCACATGGGCTCCGATATAGCCGCAACCGCCTGTAACAAGAACTGCCATAGGATCACATTCCCATCAAAATGACAAGAGCGGCGGGACATCCAGCCGCGTCACGTGGCCTGCCCCCGCTCCAATCGACTACCCCGACGTCAACAACATATCACAGAGAGCAACAAAATCTAACACTCGCAATGCATCCGCCAGCCGTCGTTCATGGCCAAAATCCTCGCGGTCCCCCGTATTCCCACGACGGTTCGCGCCTGGCCGGACAAGCAACTGCGCAGGACCATCATGGACGAACCCGGGAAGAAGCGGCATGCGACCACCCAGAACCCGGGCCGCATCCTCTTCACACACACAAGCCGCACAATTTTGGTCAGGCCCACGAATGTGGCCGCAAACTCCCTAGACGGACGCCGAGAAGGCCACGGATCGTTTGAAATAGACAATTCCGTATTTCCTGAGTTGACCTTTTGTGCTTCGGAAAAGTTATGTGCAGAACCTGGGACCTGTCGAAAACGACGACCGGGAGGATTCTCAGCGTAAACCCCAGGCACACCGTCAGCACGCAGGAACCGCACAAGGCGGATCCAAAGGAATAAGGGCTCATGCCAACAAACCGCTCAGCTTCTCATCAGTATTGGTTCCGCAGGTCGGGCGGTATCCGCGCCATGATGTCATCACGCGTTAGCACATGCGCATCGAGAGCGACGTGCGCGGCCGGAAGGAACGAGCCCCACGCCTTCTGGCATAGACGGACGAGACGATCCCCGTCCACCAGTTCGACCCCGACCCGGCGAGCGTACGAAACCGCATCAGGGGAGAACGAACTCGTCGTCACGACAATCATCCCCCGAGCCTTCTCGATCTCGTTCGCACCCACCAGTTTCTGAACGATTGGCCGTCCGATATGGTGGGTCCGCGCAAACAGTTTGCATTCCACGATCGCCGTATACTCGCCGCGCTGCAGACGAATATCAAGTCCGCCGTCACGCACCGGAGGCGTGACCTCGGCATTCCATCCAAGACGTCGGAACAGATCCGCGCAGAAACGCTCGAAACCCGTCGGATTGTTCTCAAACGTCCGCAGAATGCCCGAAACGCTCGTCGCCGAGCGCCTCTGAGCGAGCCCGGATGCAGCCCGCCGCCGCTTCAGCTCCTCCTCACGGCAATAGGCGACGGCCACTCCCGCATCACGGCAGGCATTGACGAAATCATAGAGAAGGAAAGGATCCCGCCCCCGGAAACGCCACGTTCCGACTTCCAGAACACTGGGATCGTACAGGACACTCACGTCGTTCGTCCGTCGATCCCGCGTCCCGTCCTTCTTCGCCGCATCCCATCGGGGATATCCAAGAACGAACTCTCCAATCTGACGTGGTGTTCGAGACCTTCGAACCCGGATTCCCCACGGCACCCTGACGCCGAGCTCATGCTGCGCTCTGCTGCGGCGAACAATCCGGATGAGGAGACGGGCAGCCACCACGACGATGCCGACGACGCACACCACGATACATCCGACAATGATTCGTCCGCATAGTGGAGTGTCACGCAGAAACAGAGATAAAGAACGAAACACGATCGGAATCCCTTCCTCAGTGACAATGCCATCAGTGAACGCCGCTATCCCGACATGCCACGTCACCGTCGTCATGGCACAATTGGGCTAAATTGGACATCCGCTCACAGGAGGCA
>NZ_CASEXV010000070.1 GCF_949292005.1 uncultured Bifidobacterium sp.
AGGAACCGAATAACGGCGGCGGACGTTACAACTCGAATCCAAGCTCCTTGGCCGCCGCGGTGGGGACGGGATCCTCGCACCAGTAGTCCATCAGATTGTCATCCGATGTCAGCGAGCGGATCTGCGCCTGATCGATATAGACCTCACCACCGAGATGGTCCGTCTCATGCTGGAATATGCGCGCGGGCCATCCATGAAGACGCTCCTCATGGGCGACGCCCTCTTCGTCCTGCCACCGCGCCGTGATGTCGAGCCATCGGCGCCGGACGGCCTGATACCCTTCGAAGCTCAGACAGCCCTCGTAGAAGCTCCGAGTCTCGTCGCCCACCGGCTCATACGTCGGATTGATGATGGTCCGGAAAGGCAGATCCGTGATTTCACGGGGATCGTCCTCATCGTCGGCGCGCGCATGATCCTCTATCACCGCCAACGCCATCCCCAGACCGATCTGGGGAGCCGCGAGACCCACCCCGGGAGCTTCCAGCATGGTGGAGCGCATACTGTCGATCAACCGCGCGAAGGTCTTGTCCGACAGTTGTCCGTCATACGCGACTGTCGGCTGCCGCAGCACAGGCTCCCCCAGTTGGACGATGGGCAGAAGTCCATCCTTACCGCCGGTGTCGAGAAGACTCTCGACCGCCTCGTTCAGTTCCTTGTCGGCACGCGACTCCTCATCGGAAAGCCGCCCATTCGCCGCTGACGACTTCCAACTCATATCGCCAGCTCCTTCGCCACGATTCCGGCCAAGCGCTCGCACACCTCATCGGCCTGCTCCTGCGTCGCCGCCTCCGCCATAACGCGCACAAGGGGCTCGGTGCCGCTGGGCCGCAGCAGAACCCTCCCGGTGTCGCCCAGAAGTGCGGTTTCACGCTCAACGGCCTGAAGCACTTCGGCGTTCGTGGTCGCCGCATTCTTGTCCACATGGGGAACGTTGATGAGCTGTTGCGGCAGCTGCGGGAAATCCGAGGCCAGACTCTTCAAGCTTCTTCCCGAATTCACCACCTCGTTGCATAGGGTGAGCGCGGTGAGTGTGCCATCGCCGGTGGTCGCGAACTCGCGGTTGATGACGTGGCCGGACTGCTCCCCGCCCAGCGAGTAGCCTCCGCGCAGCATCTCCTCCAGAACGTACCGGTCTCCCACATTGGTCTGAACGGTCGAGATGCCCATGTCGCGCAACGCGAGTTTGAGTCCGAGATTGCTCATAACGGTGACGACGAGGGTGTCGTGCGCGAGCTTGCCCTCACGCTTCTTCGCCCGTGCGAGGATTCCCATGATCTGGTCGCCGTTGACCATCCGGCCATCCTCATCCACCGCGAGGCAGCGGTCGGCGTCCCCATCGAAGGCGACTCCCATAACCGCGTCCGATGCGGCGACGATGGCCTGGAGCTGCTCGGGATGGGTCGATCCGGCGTTCTTGTTGATGTTGTATCCGTCAGGGGACGCGTTGATGACGATAACGTCGGCCCCCGCCCTGCGCAGAGCCTCGGGCGCCACCACCGAGGTGGCCCCGTTCGCGCAGTCGGCCACGATCTTCAGACCCTCCAACGGCTTGGGCTGGACCTTGCCCGGTCCCATCGGGGCGATGGTCGACACCAGATGGTCGATGTACAGGTTGGTGGCGGTGACGGTGTCATGGCTAATGCGCCCCACGCCATCACCGGTGGGACGATCCCAGTCCTGACCGAGAACCGACTCGATCTCGTCCTCCTTGGCGTCGGGGAGCTTGAAGCCCCCACGAGCGAAGAACTTGATGCCATTGTCCGGCATGGGATTATGGGAGGCCGATATGACCGCCCCCATCTCGACGTTGAGGACGGAGCTGAGATAGGCGACTCCTGGGGTGGGAATGATTCCCGCGTCGATCACATCGAATCCGCCCGCGCTCATTCCCGCGGACAACGCCGCCGAAAGAAAGTCCCCGGACACGCGCGTGTCACGTCCGACCAGAGCCCTCCGACGTCCCTGCGAGCGCCCGCTGGCATCCCCCGATCCCAGGACGCGAACCGCCGCATCCCCCAGATCAAGCGCCAAACGCGAGGTAAGAAGACCATTGGCCAGTCCCCGCACACCATCGGTTCCGAACATTCTCGGCATCGCAACCATCCTTGCCACATCGACTTTCCTGCCGGCCACCATCGTAGCGGCCACATGCCACCGGAACGCTCGCGAAACGAAAACTGCCCGGTTCCCCCGCAATTGGAGGACCGGGCAGCTCACATCCATCAGCTCAGCAGCCGGGCCAGATCAGCGGTCATGCAAACCGCCCATCACGTCGGACCACCAGCCGCGTCAGGCCGTCAGTCCCGTTGGCCGCTCTCCGCGCCCACGCCAAGCCCGGCGTTATACTCCTGAACCTTAAGCGTCCGACGCGATCTCTCGACGTTGTCGATGACCATCCGGCGCAGCGCCCTGTCCGCGTCCCGATGCGCCTCAAGCCAGGCGTCACCCAGCTCCACCAGAAGCGCCGGATCGGCATACACCGGATACAGGCCGCCGATGAGCACCTCGGCCATGTGGAATGTGCGCTCCGACCAGATTCCGTCGATCGCGTTGAAGTACTTTTCCGCATAAGGCTCGGCCAGATCGGACCGCGGGGTGCCCGTCATGCCGTTGACCACAGCCTCCAACTGCATGTTGGTCAGGTCGGCGTTGCCCAAGGCCTGATCCCACGCCCAGCTCTTTGCCTCGGCCGTTCCATGCGCGGCCTTGGCCCCGAAGGCGAACTCGCGAT
>NZ_CASEXV010000071.1 GCF_949292005.1 uncultured Bifidobacterium sp.
AGCCTGCGCCGAGGTCGCGAGCCACCTTCAGCGCGAAGACGTCCCTCGACCGTCGCTCCGCATGGACGACGAGGCTCTTCCACAGGCGGGGGTCCCCCTCCAGCGCGCACAAAGTCTGCTGTGCGGTATGCGTACGATGCCGTCCGACCAGCGAAGCATGGGAACCGGTGGGGTCCGCGGCGTCATAGGCGATGTAGACGTCACGCCCGAGCCGGCCGTGCAGCGTCTCGTGGCCAACGGGGCCGACCAGGCGCATGAATCGGGGCTCCGGGGGATGATTCGTCGAAACGTCGAGAAAACGCATGCCCATGGTCTACTTCTCCGACTTCACCGTGCTGCCGGATGGTCCTCCGGGACCACCAAGGGGATTGCCCGGCATCGCCGCGACCAGCGCCCTCACGTAGGCGTTCGTCGACCGGTCCATCACATCGGCGGTCACTCCGGATTCGACGACCTCACCGGCCCGCATGACGATGATCCTGTCGGCGACCCTCCTCACGACGTCGAGGTCATGGGAGATGAACAGTATCGCCAAACCGAAATCGTCACGAAGTCGAAGCATGGTGTCGAGCACCTGGACGCGGATTACGGCGTCCAGGGCAGTGACGGCCTCGTCAGCCACGAGAAGCTCGGGGTCGGGTACCAGGGAGCGAGCGATGGCCACACGCTGGCACTGCCCTCCGGACAGGGTTCCCGGCTTGCGATCGAGCAGGTTCTCGATGGACGCATCCAGACCGACCTCAGTGAGCAGCGTGCACACGGCCGCATCGTCCGACGGCTTGCCGCACACATGAAGCGCCTCACGCAGGGTCTGTCCCACTGTCATTGTGGGGTTCAGCGACCCGAAGGGATTCTGGAACACCAGCTGCGCACGTCCCCGGGACCATGGCAGCTCTGCACCGTCCGAATCGATGTAGGCGACGCTACCGGAGTCGGGCTTCTCCAGGCCGACGAGGCATCGCGCCACCGTCGACTTACCGGAGCCGGATTCGCCCACAACGCCGAGGATCTCCCCGCGTTTGACCTCCAGAGACACGTCTTGCACGGCTGGTTCCACGGCACCGGGATAGGTCTTGACGAGATGCTCGGCACGAACGACAAGGTGCCCCTCCACGCCGGCATCACCGCCATGACCAGTATCGCCCCGCACACGAGCGCCCAGCAGCCGCCGCGTGTAGTCGGAGCGAGGATGCAGGACGACGTCGTCACGGCTGGCCTCTTCGACGACGACGCCATCGTGGAACACTGCGATGTCGTCGGCATGCGCTGCCGCCAAGGCCAGATCGTGGGTGATGAGAACAAGGGACATGCGCCGGGATGCGCTCAGATTCCTAAGAAGACGTAGCACGCCCTCCTGCGTCTGGGCATCCAAAGCGGTCGTCGGCTCGTCGGCGATGAGTACGCGTGGACCAGGCGCCACGGCGGCCGCAATCGCCGCCCGCTGACGCATCCCTCCGGACAGCTCATGGGGGTACGCGGAATACACATCGGCAGGCAGGCCCACATCCCTCAGGAGACGGCGGGCCTGGTCGGCACGCTCGCGCTTCGGCAGCTCCGAGCCCGAGCAAATCTGCCTGCCACAGGTGCTCAGGGGATTGAGCGAGGAAAACGGGTCCTGGGGAAGCCAGACGATACCCCCGTGTCCGCGGATCGTTCTCCAGACGGTCTCGCCCGCGGACAGGTCGACACTCCTCCCATCGAGCTCATACTCTCCGGACATGGATGAATCCCTGGGAAGAAGCCCGCACAAAGCCTTCGCAGTCACCGACTTACCCGATCCGGACTCACCCACCACCGCAAGGGTGGTTCCCCGCCGCAACCGAAGGTTCACGCCGTGGATGATCTCCCGAGAACCGATCGACACGCGCAGGTCCTGCACGTTCAGGGCCGCATTCGACGTCCTGCTCATATCTCCCCCTTCATGCCGCGCTCGGTAATCCAATCTCCGACGATGTTGAAGGCGACGCAGGTGAGAATGATGGCGACTCCGGGGGCGATGGCGGCCATCGGGTTGCTGAAGAGCAGCTCGCGGGCGTCGGAGAGCTGCCTCCCCCAGTCGGCGTCCTGCGGAGAAACGCCCAATCCGAGGAAGGACAGGGAGGACAGGGAGATGAGGGAGTTTGCCATCTCCAAAAAGACCTCGGCTCCGATAAGCGGCCGGATCACCGGCAGCAGATGGCGCACGGCGATCCGCAGAGGACCAAGCTCAAGCAGTCTCGCCGCATCGAGATAAGAATCATGCACATGGGTAAGGACACCGGATCGTACGAGACGGAT
>NZ_CASEXV010000072.1 GCF_949292005.1 uncultured Bifidobacterium sp.
AAGTCTTGTCGTCGTGCCGCGCCGCTGACCGCGCTCGCGCCTGAGGCGCCCGCCGCTTCCGTCGCCTTCGATTCCCGCCCCGCGCGCCGCCGCGCCGGGGGCGCGTTTGTGGTTGTTCCCCTTCAGCCTTTTCCGCCGACGGGCGTCCCCGCCGGCCCCGCCGCGTTTTCCCCGCACGCCCCGGGAAACCATAGGGGAATAGGACAGACAAGATGAAGAAGTTCATGAAGGTTGGCGCGCTGGCGGCTGTCGGCTGCGTCGTGATGGTCGGTTGCGCGAGCTCGTCGAAGCTGACCCCCGAGCAGGAGGCGGCGGTCGGGCCTTGGCGCGATCAGACGCAGATGATGATCGACGCGAAAGATCCTGACCTGACCGCGACGTGCACGAGCGGCATCGCCGAAATCGACGCCATCGCGAACACGGTGACGCCCATCGCCTCCGCGGTGAACAAGTGGATGCTGGATTACATCCGCGAGACGCAGGCCGATTTCGCTTGGAATACGTATATCGGCTGGCGAAACGGCCCGGACAGCGGGAAAATGTCGCCGGATGCGTTCAAAGAGGAATCCGCCCGGCAGGCGAAGCTGGCATGTCTTGAGCCCGGGCTGACGCTGAACTCGACGGACGCGAACGCGGACGCGCTGACGGTGTTGGCGTACCGTGGGTTGAATCTGGCGGACGCCGCCGCCGTGGATGCGTTCTTGGCGGAGAAGCTTCCCGCGGACATGGCGAATTGGGCCACCGCGCTTGAGGCGAACGCCGGTGTCGGTCGCGAGGGATTCTACAAGGCCATCAAGGTGGAGGCGACCGACTGGACGAAGATTTTGGCGCCGCTTCAGAACAATCTGACGCAGCTGACCAAGGCCAACACGAGCATTGCCGCCGTGTTGAAAAAGCCGGAGCTTGCCGCGAAGTTGAACCCGCTCACGGGGGGCAAAGAGTCGCTTGCGGCCGTGAATCGTCTGCGCAAGCAGATCACGGTGACGCTGAATCAGATCCCGTGGCTGGTCGACGCGATCCAGAGCGCGGAGTGAGCCGCGTCTGACATTCACCCGAAAGGAAGCTGTCATGCGTTTCGTTTCCGTTTTTGGCGGTGCGTTCCTCTTCGGTTTCCTGGTGGCGGGCTGTTCCGGCCCGTCCCACCAGGTCAACCCGAACATTACGGTTTACGACCGTGACACGGTGGCCGACCGTCCGATTACGTTGCCCGGTAACTACAGTACGGAGAATTATGGCCGGCTGGTCTTGGCGCTCGATCCCGGAAGTATGGTCTCCAATGCCTTCGATGAGAGCAACATGGCCTTCATGAGCCTGCGTCTGCAATCGGAGCTGAGCAAGCTGAAACGGTTCTCCGTGGTGGCGTTGCATGGAAGGAACACCGAGCGCCTCGAGGAGATGGCGGATTTGGGGGAATTGGAGTTGCCGGAGGCCGACCCGACGACGGTGGATTTGGTGGCCAACTGGAACCTGAATATCCACGCGGAAGAGCGGCTTGATGGGCGCGAGAAGGAAATCACCTTCATCTGTGCCATCAACCTCACCTGCACGGATATGCGCACGAAGTTGGTGAAATTCTCCAAGGACTTGGATTGTCGTGTGCGTCGCGAGCAGCGGACGAGCCGGGCGGGGACGGTCATTGGCGGTTTCCAATATCGTAACAAGTCGGATGTTCAAGGGTTGCTTCAGGATCTCGCGACGCAGGCGGCGATCCGGATCGCCAACGAACTGGGCAACGAGTTTCCCGTGGGTGGGAAAATCACCGGGATGTTGGGGACGGATATGCTGACGCTGGACAAGGGCTCGGAGCAGGGCATCGCCAAGGGGATGCAGATGGTGGTCTACGCGAACGTCGGCGGGGTGGACGTGCCGCTCGGGAACGCGGAGGCGACGCCTTCGACCAACACCTCGCAGCTCGAGATGTGGCGCC
>NZ_CASEXV010000073.1 GCF_949292005.1 uncultured Bifidobacterium sp.
ACAGACGGGACTCCCGCGTCTTGGGATTCGTCGTGATGGTGTACGAGGTGATGGCCAGCCGCTTGTTTCCCGCCTGGATGATCGTCTCCATGCAGTAGCTGAATTCGGTGACGATGTTGAGCTTGAGCAGCGATCCGCGCGAATAGGCGCGGAAGCCGCTGGCCGCGTCCGGGATGTGCGTTCCCGCGGCCTTGTTGACCACCCACGAACCGAAATGCTGCATCGTCTTCTTGAAGGCGGAGAATTCCGCGATCTTCGACGTCTGCCGGTCGCCCACCACGATGTCGGCCTGATGGTTGACTATCGGCTGCACCAGTCCGGCGATGGCGTCCGAGGGATACTGGTTGTCGCCGTCCGTGTTGACGACGATATCCGCCCCATGCTTGAGCGCATAGTCGACCCCGTCGCGGAACGCCCTCGCCAGTCCCATGGGCCGGGCGTGGTGCACGAAGTGCGTGACCCCGAGGCCGCGTGCCACCTCGACCGTCCTGTCCGAGCAGCCGTCGTCGATGATGAGGAGCTCGATGCCATCGACGCCCGGTATTTCCTTCGGCATATTGCGCAGGACGAGCGGAAGCGTCCTCTCCTCGTTGAGACATGGAATTTGTATGAAGAGACGCATTGTTCAATGACTCCAATTTCGGGTGCGACTATGCTGGGCTTGTTGCTAAACACTTAGGTTAGACCATAAGGTTGCCAATCAGATTGGAGACTGTTGCATGAAGGGCATCATTCTTGCGGGTGGGTCGGGGACCCGGCTGTATCCGTTGACGACGGTGACGTCGAAGCAGCTTCTTCCCGTGTACGACAAGCCGATGGTCTATTACCCGCTGAGTGTGCTGATGATGGCGGGAATCCGGGAGATCCTGGTGATCTCCACGCCGCAGGACCTTCCCAATTTCGAACGGCTGCTCGGTGATGGTTCCCAGTATGGGATCTCGCTGGAATACAAGGTCCAGCCGAGTCCCGATGGTCTGGCTCAGGCGTTCCTCCTAGGGGAGGGGTTCATCGACGGAGAGCCGTGCGCGCTGGTGCTGGGGGACAACATCTTCTATGGCAACGGTCTCGGCCGTGTTCTGCGGCGGGCTGCTGGAGCGGGGTCGGGCGCCACGGTGTTCGGCTATTACGTGGACGATCCGGAGCGGTACGGGGTGGTCGAATTCGACGACGACCGTCATGTGGTGAGCATCGAGGAGAAGCCCGAGCATCCGGCGTCGAACTACGCCGTCACCGGACTGTATTTCTATGACGACCGGGTGGTGGACTTCGCCAAGGAGGTCCGGCCATCGGCCCGGGGTGAACTGGAGATCACGGATCTCAACCGTCTGTATCTGGAGGATGGATCACTGGACGTCGTCACGCTGGGCCGTGGATACGCCTGGCTGGACACGGGCACGATGGACAGCCTGTTCGAGGCGGGGGAGTTCGTGCGCACGGTGGAGCGCGCGCAGGGGCTTCCGATCAGCGTGCTCGAGGAGATCGCCTACGAGAACGGGTGGATCGACCGTGAGATGCTCTTGGCGGCTGCGCGTCGCTACGGCAAGTCCAACTATGGCCGGCATCTGCGGGACGTGGCCGAGAACCGCGTCATCTCGAAACCGAACGACTGAGTCATCAAGGATGTCGGCGGAATAAGGGTTATAGGATTCGCTGATATCATATGGGGGTTTGATTACCTTGAGGAGCGGCATGTGAATATCACGGAGATCTTTTCACGTAAGAACAGAATCCTGCTTAAAGCCATGGTCGGAACTGATTTCAAACTCCGCTATCAGCAGTCGTTCCTGGGATACATATGGTCCGTGCTCAAGCCTCTGCTGCTTTTCACGATCATGTACCTGGTGTTTGTTCGTTTCCTGCGTTTCGGCGCCGATGTTCCCCATTTCTCGGTCGGACTGCTGCTCGGTATCATACTGTGGAATTTCTTTAATGAGACGACGACTGGTGGAATGATGTCCGTCGTCGGCCATGGAGATCTGCTTCGGAAGATACATTTCTCCAAGCATATCGTGGTCATCTCGTCGTCGATGGGGGCATTGATCAACTTCGGCATCAACTTTGTGGTAGTGATCATCTTCGCCCTGTTGAACGGTGTTTCCCCACGGTGGTCGAATTTTCTTATTTTTCCGATTGTGATTGAATTGTATTTCCTGTCCTTGGGAATCGCATTCTTTCTCAGTGCCGTCTATGTGAAACTGCGGGATCTGAATCCCATCTGGGAGGTCTTGATGCAGGCGGGGTTCTATGCCACGCCCATCATCTACCCCATCAGCATGATTGCCTCGCGCGCGGGGGAGACCGGTCCTTTGCTGGCGAAACTTGATTTGATGCTTAATCCAATGGCCCAGATAATACAGGATGCTCGTCATGTCCTCATCGCTCCTGAGAATTCGACGCTATGGGGTTGGACCTCCCATTTCCTTGTAGCATGCTGGCCGGTGGTCGTGTCTTTCGCGCTTTTCACCGCCGGGCTTGTATTTTTCACAAAACGATCTCAGTACTTCGCGGAGTTGGTGTGATGATGGAGCCACAACAGCAGGCGGGAGCGATTGTGCAGGAGACTGATTGGGCTTTGCAGGTCGAGGGAGTATCCAAGAGCTTCAAGCTTCCCACGGAACGAGCGAACAGCCTTAAGACGACGATTTTCAACTGGCTGAAAGGGATTCGTGGATTCCGTGTTCAGCATGTGCTGAATGACATCTCGTTCAATATACGGGCCGGTGAGTTCTTTGGAATCGTCGGCAAGAACGGTTCGGGGAAATCCACTCTGCTTAAACTGATCTCGCAGATATACACGCCCGATTCCGGGACGATCGTCACCAACGGCAAGCTTGTCCCCTTCATCGAACTTGGCGTGGGATTCAATCCCGAATTGACCGGCCGCGAGAACGTGTACCTGAATGGCGCCATGTTGGGCTTCTCGCGGGATGATGTCGACTCCATGTACGACGATATCGTCGAATTCGCGGAATTAGGCGATTTCATGCAGCAGAAACTGAAGAATTACTCAAGCGGGATGCAGGTCCGGCTCGCGTTTTCCGTGGCGATTAAGTCACAAGGCGACATTCTTGTTCTTGATGAGGTTCTTGCGGTCGGCGATGAGGCTTTCCAGAAAAAGTGCCAAGACTATTTCTTCGAGGCGAAAAGGCGGAAGAAGACGATCATTCTGGTGACGCATTCGATGGCGGATGTGCGGCGATACTGTGACCGCGCGATGCTGATCCAGGACGGGAGGATCGCCAAGATCGGGGATCCGGACGAGGTGGCAGATGCCTATTCGGATTCGTTCTTGCCGCCGCGGACCGAGGAGTCCGTCAATCGCGAGAAGACTGTCATGGCTTCGCTCGCCGTGGAGTCGGCTTCGGTGAGCGTTGATGGTGACAGGCTTAAGTTTCTTGCGGGAGGAGAGGATTTCTCCCTTGATTTCCGGATGCGCGTCCAGCGGCCGCTTATGGCAAGCCGAGTGTTTGTGGATGTCTTTGATGGGCGCGGGGTTCCGGTTCTTTCCGTGCCATTGGCAAAGAATAACGTTGACGTCCTTCGTGAAGGTCTACGTGATGTGCATATAAGCGTATCGAATGTTTTCGCCTTCGGTGATTACCGAATATCTGTAGCTATCCAGAATGATGTTGAACGGGTTGTGGTCGGAGAGAATGTGTGCCGTTTCCATATCAAGGGAGAGGCGGCCGAGGTCATGTCGGTGGTCGATCCGGAAGCGGTTTGCGTGGTACGGGTGAATTAGGGAGTGCCGTTTCCGGACGGTGGAGACGGATCGGCAGGGGAGAATCGGGACATTACCATGATGGATTTATTCAACGACAGGACGTATAGGATTGCCGTCGAGGCGGTGGAGGCTTCGGGGCCCGATGGGAACGGTGCTGTCACGGTCGTTGGCTGGGCGGTGGACAAATTCCGTCATGTTCCGATGACGGTCCGGGTCGATCAGTGTGATGGCGCCAGCGTTGTACGTACGTCTCGTCCCGATATGAATGCCGTCTTCTCGTTGAACGACGAGGATGCTGTGGGTTTTCGAATCTCCGTGCCCCAGAGTGTGACCGAGTTCATGCTCACATGCGAGACCCCAGGACGAACTATTACGAGGGCAATCGACGTGGCGGCCCTTGGGCGGCGACTTCGCCGATCCAAGCGTCACCACACCGAACGGAGAATCGTCCATTACCTTTCCCACTCATTCACACCGCGTGGAGCGATGGCGATCATGGGGGCCGTGCGGAGGCGCGTGTTCAAAGACGGCGCGGCATATCGGAAATGGATCGCGCAGAACGAGACCATGACACGATCTGATGCCATGAGTGCGATGTCCCAATGGGGGGATTCACCTCTTATCTCCCTCGTGGTACCGGTGTTCAACGTCGATGAACGGTGGCTTCGTCGTTGTGTGCAATCCATCCGCGACCAATGGTATGCGAACTGGGAGCTGTGCTTGGCGGATGATAAATCGTCCGCGGAACATATACGACCACTTCTTCAGGAACTGGCAAATACCGATTCGCGTATCAAAATCGTTTTTCGAGACGACAACGGTGGAATATCCGCGGCCACCAACTCCGCGATCGATCTTGCGACCGGAAGCTATATCGGTTTCATGGACAATGACGATGAATTGGCGCCACAGGCATTATATGAGATTGTCCAATCCCTGAACTCCCGCCCAGAGGCTGATTTCATCTACACCGATGAAGACAAAATCACAGAGAAGGGGACTCGGTTCGATCCGTTCTTCAAGCCTGGTTTCTCTCCGCATCTTCTGCTCGGTCACAATTACATCACCCACTTCGTCGTGGTTACTCGAGCGTTGCTGGATGCAGTGGGACCTTTGCGTTCGGAGTTCGATGGAAGCCAGGATTATGATTTTGTGCTCAGAGCGACTGAGAAGGCTCGTGAAGTTCGCCATATTCCTTCTGTTCTCTACCATTGGCGAACACTGCCGACCTCCGTCGCCGGCGATCCACGGAGCAAGATGTACGCGTATGAGGCCGGTAAACGTGCCATCGAGGAGGCGCTGGCCAGACGGTCTCTCCCGGGCGCAGTCACCATGCTTCATAATCTGGGGACATACAGGATTGACTACGAGATGGCTTTACCTCGGATCGCGGTCGTGCTGTCGTCGTATTCCGCCTCGCAGATCGCGGAATTAAAATCTCTGACGAAGTATGACGGAGCTCGATACATTCCCGTATCGGACTCCTCCTCCATCAACGACGTGGTGGCCTCATGCGACGAGGAGTACGTCGTGCTCCTGTCCGGAGTGATGCCGCAGGATTCGTCGTGGCTGAGGAACATGGTCAACTATTGTGCCGACCCCTCCGTGAGTGTTGTGGGAGGAAAGATCTACGATGCGCAGAGTCGGGTGCTTAACGTCGGGATCACGCTGAGGGCGCTGAGAAGCGGGAATCCCTTCGAGATGCGTGGCCTGTGGGATGAAGGCATAGGTTACTATTTCCGAGATCTTCTTCCTCGCGAGATGTTCGGAGTCACCGATGACTGTATGCTCGTCCGAAAACGGGATTTTACGAGCAGCGGTGGTGTCGACTATTCGCTTGAGGAAGGGCTGAGAGGCGTCGACCTATGCGTTAGGATTCACTCGGCTCCCATCGCCGGCTGCGTCCTTTGGCAACCCTATTCGGAGTTCACGAGCGTCAAACCGAAGCCTCTTGATATTTCTCCGGATAGCTGCATGCGTTACCTCCAGATGCACGTGGGGTTGGAAGACCGGTATTCTCCGGCTTTCTTCCCCTTCGACAAGAAATTCCAGCGTGGCGTGGAGTTCTCGGTCGACGAAGTTCTTGTGTCGTCCGATTCAACGGAAATGACGGTAAGAGGATGGGCCGCGGATCTCCATGGGAATGCCGACGTGCACATCGCATTGGAGGACATGCCCGGAGCCAGCCTGAAGAAGGTTGATCGGTATCTCCGACCCGATGTGAATTCCGTATTGCCCGTTCCGCAGGAATCCATGCTGGGCTTTCGGGCGGAGATAGCCGTCCCCGATGGAAAGGCTACTTTGCGCCACGTCAGAAGTACTCGATTGGTTTTTTCTACACCGACCGATAGCCGCAAAATCGACGTTAATATACCAGCGTCAACGATGTCGAGATTCGTAAAGCTGATGCGTACTGCGCTCAGGATGATCAGGCATCCACGGACCACTGCGAGAATAATTCGAGATAAGTATGTCACTCCTCGAGAACAGCGTGCAGCCTATCACAGACTCATTCAGGTAACGGAGAGTTACGATCTTGAAGCGGTACAGAAAAGCATCAGAGGATTTTCCCATAAGCCATTGATCTCGATTGTCATGCCCGTATATAACGTTGATCCGCAGTGGCTGTCGAAATGCATCGATTCCGTTCTGGCGCAGTCGTACGAGAACTGGCAGCTGTGCATCGCGGATGATCATTCAACCCGGCAAGACGTGCGCCCCGTGCTTGAGCGTTACGCTCAGCTTGATAATAGAATCACAGTTGTCTTTCGTGAGAAGAACGGGCACATTTCGCGGGCGACCAATTCTGCGCTTGCGGTAGCGGCCGGTGATTATGTGGCCCTGATGGACAATGATGATGAGATTGCTCCCCATGCTTTGTTCGAAGTGGCCAAAACCATCGATGAACACCCAGATGTCGACTTGATCTATACCGACGAGGACAAGATCGACGAAAAAGGCGTGAGAAGTGATCCTCATTTCAAGCCAAACTTCTCACCAGACCTTTTGCTCAGTACCAATTACATCAGCCATCTAGGTGTATATCGTCGGTCGCTGGTCGAGAGTATCGGCGGATTCCGTGCGGGTTATGAAGGTTCACAGGACTACGATTTCGTGCTGCGTTTCATGGAACGCACGGATGCTTCGCATGTCCGGCATATTCCGAAGGTTTTATATCATTGGAGGACGCTTCCTACTTCAACTGCGTCAGATGGCGGAGCCAAAAATTATGCTTCTCTTGCCGGACTTAGGGCGCTGCAGGATGCCGTCGCTCGTCGTGGCTACCATGCGGAAGTCCTTCCTGGTATTGCCGCGGGAATATACGATATCCATTACGATGTTGATGAGAATGAACTGGTTTCCATCATCATTCCGACGCGAGACGGATATGACAATATTGAGCGTTGCGTTACTTCCATCATCGAGAAGACGAATTACGGCAACTATGAGATCGTTATTGCCGACAATGGAAGCACCAACCCGCATATGGCCGATTTGTATGAGAGATTCAGGAGACTTCTCGGGTCACGGTTCCATGTCGAGGAGATCGACATCCCATTCAACTATTCACGAATCAATAATATTGCGGCCGAGAAGGCCGACGGCCGATACCTCCTGTTCTTGAACGACGATACGGAGATTATCAATCCTGAATGGATGACCAGAATGGTCTCGTTTGCGCAGCATGAGCGCATCGGGGTCGTTGGCGCGAAACTCTACTATCCGATAGACACGATCCAGCATGCAGGTATAGTTTTGGGTCTTGGTGGCGTCGCCGGGCATATTCAGGCTGGCTTCCCCCGAAGCTATTTCGGGTATTATGGGCGCCTGATTGAGAACGTCAACTATTCCGCGGTCACCGCCGCCTGCTGCATGATTAGGTCCGACGATTTTCATGCTGTCGGTGGTTTCGATGAAGCGCTTGCCGTTGCCTATAATGACGTGGATCTATGCATGCGCATCCACGATCAGCTTCATCGCGATATCCTGTGGTCTCATGAGACTGAGCTTTACCATTATGAGTCGATGACCCGCGGATATGACACGAAGGACGAGAAGCGCCGAAAGAGGCTTAAGGGCGAGTCGGACGTCTTCCTGAGAAGGTACAGAGAACAGGTCGCCAATGATCCCTACTACAATCCGAATCTGTCGAGATCGTCGGGGAACTATTGGGTTCGGCAGGTCTGATTTCTCTCTGCTGCAAAGGACGCAGGTCTATCGCATGTTCTTGACGTGTTGATCGTAGATGAGTTTCTCCATGAGACGCAGGAACGCAGTGAGTCTGCACGCGGTGATTTGTCCGATGGTCAGTTGCGAGACCGAGGCGCGTTCAGCTTTCTTATCGGAGAGGAGGATTGTCTCGTCGTGAGATGACGCCTGTCTCTTCGCGTAATGCATCTGCTGCGTCATCGTGTAATAGCTGCGCATCGGTATGATGCCGTGCCCAAGCGCCAGCCTGAAATTCTCGATTCCGGCATTGACGTTGTCGTGGTAGAAATCAAAACCGCGCTGCGCGTGCGTCACCGATTCGGGAGACTGGAGCCAGTGGTACAGAACAACGTCGATGTCCGCCACCGTGTCCATGCGCTCGTAGAGACGGCCCGCCACCATAACGTCCTGCGCGTATACGCCGTCGGGGAATCTGATTCCATCCCAGGTCTCCCGACGGTACAGGCGGCACCAGTTCGCCTCATTGAAATATCGGGTCTCGGTCCGGCGCCCGGCGACCTGCCCCAGAAGTCTCAGGGACTTGCAGAAAACGGTCTGATAGGCGCGGAGGGGGTCGCGGAAAACCGTCACGGCGGAGGGGGCCGCGGCACCCGTCCGGGCGAGTCGTGATACCTCGTCTCGTTGCGACAGACCGAACTGACGCCATCTCGCCTTGCTCATGGAGGCTCCGGTCGACAGCAGCGCATGAAGAAGATAAGCGATGTTGTGGCGGTCGAGGATGTCGTCATTGTCGGCGAAGGCGATGAAGCGCCCCCGGCTTGCGTCCAGACCGGCGTTCTGCGCGGATCCTATGCCACCATTGGGCTGATGAATCACGCGGACCCGGGGGTCGCGCTTCGCGTAGGAGTCGCATATCCGGGCCGAGTCGTCTGTCGATCCATCGTCGACCAGAATGATGTCCAGATTGCGGTGGCTTTGGCCGAGAATCGAGTCGAGACAATATGGCAGATGTCGTTGCGCGTTGTATACGGGGATGATGATGGAGACCAGGTCGTCCTGTGTCGAATCAGACATGAGGCCCATCGTACCGGCGTCGGGTGTGAATCACGCATAGATGTTGCGGGGGCGGATGTCCGAGGGCAGCCCGTTGAGCAGACCTGTGACCGAACCGGATTCGAAGACCGATCGGATTCCCGCCGCCAGCAGGGGCGCCACGGACAGAACCGTCATGTTCGGCAGACGCTTCTCGGCGGGGATGGGCACGGTGTCCATCAGGACTATCTCCCGTGCTCCGCAATCGCGCAGACGATCCACTGCGGGCCCTGAGAGAAGACCGTGCGTGGCGACGAGGGTGACGCTGGCGGCCCCGGCGCCACGCAGAGTCCGCACCGCTTCGCAGATCGTCCCGGCGGTGTCGATCATGTCGTCGACGACGATGCAGTCGCGGCCCTCGACGTCACCGATGATGCCGTGGGCCGTGGCGTGGTTGGGACGGGTGACGTCACGCGTCTTGTGGATGAAGGAGAGAGGCAGTCCGCCGAGCTTGGCGGCCCACTGCTCGGAGACCTTGATGCGCCCGGCGTCGGGGGAGACCATCGTGGCGTTGGACAGATCCATGCTGGATCGCACGTAGTCCAGCAGCACCGGCATGGCGGTGAGATGGTCGACCGGTCCGTCGAAGAACCCCTGCTCCTGGGACGCGTGCAGGTCGACCGTCATGATGCGGTCCGCTCCCGCGGTGCGGAACAGGTCGAACATCAGACGTGCGGTGATCGGCTCGCGCCCCTGGTGCTTCTTGTCCTGCCGAGAGTAGCCGAGGAAGGGCGCCACGACGGTGATGGACCGAGCAGAGGCCCGCTTGAGGGCGTCCACCATCAGCAGCTGCTCCATGATCCAGGTGTTGATGGGATCGGTGTGCGATTGGACGGCGAACACGTCGGCACCGCGTACGGGTTCGGTGAACCGCACGTACATCTCGCCGTTCGCGAAGTCGTATGCCGTGGTCTCCAGCAGGGACGTTCCCAGACATTCCGCGGTCTCCGTGGCCTGGACCGGATACGCGCGTCCGGCGACGACAGCAAGCCTCTTGTCTGGTGTGCCTTCGAGAATCGCGGACATGTCTGCCTTCCTTCGCGCCGGGCGTGCCTTGAAACGCCAAGGACGACCCTAATATACACGGGCGACCCGCAGTCGGATGCGTCCGACCACGAGGACACTCAGGACGGTCCCCCCGATCGGGCCATCGGCGGGACGGATCGTCAGAGTCCCATGAACGCCATGGCAACGATGAGAAGCGTCGCGGCCGCCAGAAGCACCGCGATCGCTACGGCGGCACGATGCTGGGCCCTGTCCAGCGGCGGGATCGTCGTCGGGAATCCGACCTGTGCGGACGATCGGTGGAACGGTGACGCGTAGTCGGGAAGCTCGCGGGTGACGGTCATGTCGCCTTCGCTGCCGTCTCGTCCGCCGCGCAGGGTGATGATGGCGTCGTTCGCGCGCACATGCCTCTGCACGTCGTCGGGCGTGGGACTGACGGTTCCGCCGCGGACGGCGTTCCACAGTGGCGTCCATGTCACGACCAGGTTCCGCCCGAAGCCCAGACCCATCGCCTCGATGAGGAGCATCCATGATGCCGCGATGAGGACATACCACGGCGACGGCGACACGGAGACGCTCGCGTTGAGCATGGAGCCGGTGGACGTCCCCAGCAGGGAATCCGACAGGGAGGACAGCTGCGACAGCGTTCCGGACGAGGTGACGTCCACCGAGAACCGGGCGAGAAGAACGGTCGTGACAAGCCATCCCAGACCTGCCGCGATGGGTGCCTTCCATAGATCGGTCCACCGCGCATGCGCGGGATCGTAGATGTTTCTGGCCGCCGCCCGCAGGCGGACGAGAACGGTTGCGGCGAGGAAGACGAGGAAGCAGACCCACAGTATCGCCCGGGTGCCTGAGTTCTGGGCGGTGAGTATCGAGAGAGTGGACCGCCCGGACGTTCCGGAGGCGACCAGCGTGGCCCCCAACGAGGATTCGACGACGAGGATGATCGGGATGAAGGGGAATAGCAGCGGAATAAGCGCAAGCGTCTAGCAGTTCCCCGTGGACAGGACATACCCCACGAATCCCGCCAGCCCGATGATCGTGAAGACGACGCCGTAGACCATGGAGGCGTCAGCCACGGTTCGGACCCATCCGCGCAGACGATGGCTCCACTGCCAGCATGAGACGAGGACGTTCGGGGAGTCGGGGGCGTACTGGGCGAGAAGATACCCCATGAACGATCCGACGGCGGCGATGAGGAAGGCCATGAGGAACGTCCTTCCGGTCGCTGCCCCCACCTGGATGCCGTTGACCTTGAAGGAGAAGAGGCCCGCGAGGAGGATATGGCATAGCCCGGCGGCGAGCCCCACCATAACCGATCCCACGACCCCTCCGTGAAGGAAGCGGGTGCCGAGCCGCCGCGCCGAGCGGTATGCTCCGGCGGCGGTTCCCACAAGCAGAGCCATGCCGACGAGCGTGAACGGGGAATGGAAGGTGGCGGACGTGGACAGCGTGCCAAGGTACGAGGCGTCCAGCAAGACGGCCTGCGTCCAGGTTCCCGATACTCCGCCGGCCAGGAGGAGCGCGACCGTGGAGACGAAGGGGATGCTGCTCACCTTCAGGGCGACGTACTGCCTGATGATATAGGGCAGTGAGTCGGTTAGCGAGGAGATCCGCGGCGAGATCGCCTCCAGAAGGGCCGCCGAGAGGATGGCGACGACGAGGGCGGCCGCCATGCCGTACGCCAGCGACGTCCCCACCGTTTTCAGCAGGGCCGGCTGGAAGCCGCCGGAGGACACGGCGGACGGCGCATCGGTTGTCGGTGCCGCGGCCCCCGCCACGGGTGATGGCGGAGTCGTGCCGTCCGGGGTCGCGACGGGGTACCCGCAGTTGGAGCAGAACTGCGCTCCCGCTTCCACGGGGTGCCCGCAATGAATGCATTGCATGGATGGTGTCCCTTCGGTTGTCGCCGGACGGTCTCCGGTTCATCGGCGGGCTTTGACGCGCCTTCGCAGAATCGTGTGCCTTCTCGTGTGCCTTCGCAGGATCGATTTTACCGTTGGGGCTGTTCGGATGCTGAACGTTTCCGGGTGGTCTTGATTCCGCCCTTTCGCTGGTCGCGGGAACGGAGTACACTGGAAGGGTTGTTCATCCTATGGTGAATGCACGCATACACACTCCTGCTGCGGAAAGTCCGCGGCCGTAAGTCCGAAGGAGGTGGGTGATGTCTGCGCATAAATACGAACTGATGTTCATTGCGAATCCTGAGCTCGATGAGCGGGGTCTGAAGAAGCTGACCGAGCAGTATCTCGACGTTGTCACCAAGGAGGGCGGTTCCATCGATGGAACCGACTACTGGGGGCGTCGCAAGATGGCCTACGAGATCGCCGGCAAGAACGAGGGCAACTACGTGGTGGTCAACTACACCACCGAGCCCGCGACAAGCGCCGAGCTCGATCGTCTGCTGAACCTCAGCGAATCCGTCATCCGCACGAAGATCCTGCGTAAGGACGCCGAGTAGTCCTCGCCGACGCGCCTGGCCGCCATGGTCGGTGCGTGGAATCCAACCCAAGGAGCATCAGTATGGCAGGTGAAACGATCATCACCGTGGTGGGCAACCTCACCGCGGATCCCGAGGTGAGAACCGTCGGAAGTGGAGCCACCGTCACCAGTTTCACGGTTGCCTCCACCCCACGCTCGTTCAATCGCGAGACGAATCAGTGGGAGGACGGGCAGGCGCTGTTTCTCAGGTGCTCCGCATGGAGGACTCTGGGGGACCATGTCGCCCAGAGCCTGTCCAAGGGCATGCGCGTGATCGTGACCGGCCGGTTGAGCCAGCACTCGTATCAGGCGCAGGACGGATCCCAGCGCACATCCATCGACCTGACCGTCGATGAGATCGGACCGAGCCTGCGATACGCCACGGCCCAGGTCACGCGCCAGTCAAGCGCCGGCGGGTTCGCCGGAGCCGGTCGGTCGGGAGGATTCTCGGCGCCCGCCGGGAACACCGGAGGCTATCAGGGTGGCGCTGGATACAACCGCGCCGCATCCGCGGCCCCGGCAGCGACTCCCCCCCGGCAGTCTCCAGCCGCGCCCGCTCAGGATCCCTGGGCCTCGCCCGCGTCGTCGAACGACGGATTCTCGTCGTTCGGAGGCAGCGGAGACTTCGGCGGATCGGGAGACGATCCGGAATTCTGATGCGTGGTCCCGCTTGACACAATCCGCACGGGACATACCGCATCCACATCTCAGACATAACGACATATAAGTTCATATAAGGAGAAACACCATGTCACGCAAAAGGCCGCAACCACCGGTCAAGCCCTTCAAGAAGAAGCCGAACCCCCTGAAGGCCGCGAAGATCACCGAGATCGACTACAAGGACGTCGCGCTCCTGCGCAAGTTCGTCTCCGATCGCGGCAAGATCCGTTCGCGCCGCATCACTGGCGTCACCGTTCAGGAACAGCGCAAGATCTCCCGCGCCGTCAAGAACGCACGCGAGATGGCCCTGCTTCCGTACGCCACGTCCGGCCGCTGATCCAGAGGAGGATAGGAACATGGCTGAAACCAAGGTTATTCTCACCAAGTCCGTCGCGAACCTCGGACACTCCGGCGATGTCGTCGAGGTGCGTCCCGGATACGCCCGCAACTATCTGATCCCGCAGGGACTCGCCTTCCGCTGGAGCAAGGGCTCCGCGGCGCAGATCGAGGCCATGCGCAAGGCGCGTCAGGCCAAGTCGATCGCCACCCGGCAGGAGGCCATCGACGCGAAGGCCGCCATCGAGGGCTCCGTGGTGGAGATCTCCGCCAAGGTGTCCGAATCCGGCAAGCTCTTCGGCGGCATCTCCGGCGACTCGATTGCCGCCGTCCTTGCGGACAAGGCCGCCGTGGACCCGAAGTCCATCAAGGTCGATCCCATCAAGACGACCGGCGAGTTCCCCGCCACCGTCGCCCTGCACCCGGAGGTCTCCGCCTCCTTCACCGTGAAGGTCGTCGCCGAGTAGCTCATCGGAACTCATAGGGAAATATGCGGGCGATGGGGAAGGGGCATCTTGGCTCCCTCCCTGCCGCCCGCCTGTCAGACCCGCCTGTCAGAGGTCCTCGCGCGCATCGTCGCGTGGGGACCTCTCTCGTATGCGGCTCTGCAGCTCGGCGGCGGACATCCGCAGTCGGGGTACGTCCGCGGAATCGTCGGCGGCCGCCTGGGCGGAAAGCAGCCGTGTCATCGTCCGGGGATAATCGGTGATGATGCCGTCCACTCCGGCGCGTGACCATCGGACGGCCATCCATGTGCGATCCACGGTCCACACCCATAGCCGCAGCCCGCGTGCACGGCATTTGCGCAGAAGAGACAACGGATAGTAGGAACTGACCGCAAGTACGTCCACTCCGGCGTCGGCGATGGCGTCCACGTCGACATCCTGATTCTTGTGCATCACGTACATGGTATGGAATCCGTCGGCCGATGCCTGCGTGATCTTGTTGAAATCCAAGGATTCGATAAGAGTGGAAGATCTCAGCGACCGCGCATCGAGAATCCGTTCCAGACGCTTGAGGCTGACCTCGTCCTGCTTGTTCTCGACCACCAACAGTGCGTCGTTGGGAAGGGCGTCGAGGACCTGCCCGAAAGTCACGGCACGGAAGCATTGTTCGGAGTCGTAATGGAGGCACATGGACGTCCATTCGTCCACGGTCAACGAGCTGACGGACACGTCACTCGAATCCTCGGTCGTCTCACCCGTGGTCGAATCATGGGAGATGGCGATGTGCCCGTCATCAAGCGTGCGCAGATCCATCTCGACGGGGTATCCGTCCGTGGACGCACTCAGAAAGCTGTCCAGCGACCCGGCGGGGGACTTCTCCTGCCCCCCGCGATGGGCCACGATAAGCGGGATTCGCGTGCTCCCATTGGCCTGAGCCAGAACCACGTCGACGCCGGTCGACGCGCATAGGGCGAGGCGAGGGCGAGGACGATCGACAGCAGTCCCCACGGGATTCTGGATATGGAATGAGGCATACGACTATGACGATCAGGCGAAATAGAACCCGCTGAAGTCGTACTGATAGACGCGGTAGATGAGGTTCTTCAGCAAGGCCATCTTCCACTGGCTGATCAGCGTGCCGTCGCTTGAGTAGACCCCGAACAGGCCCTTGGTCCCGGAATCCACCAGAATCGTTCCGTTGTCGAGCTCCTGTGTGCTGCTGACGATCGGCGAGTATGGCACGTTGAACGATTTCACCAGCTTGTAGGTGCGCGCGTTCTCGTCGACCAGATACTTGTAGTAGCGCGAATGGGTGCCCGTCGCGAATTTCGTCTGGATGCCCTCGACGTTGGCTTTCCAGTCATAGTCCGGTCTGGTGTTGCTTACACCGTAGTTGTTGTCGAACATGTATAGGTAGTACTGGCCGTCCGACAGGCTCGAGTCCTTCTCGTACGTGATCGTGTGCTGTCCGCCGATTCCGGAGCTGTCACCGATCTTCGTGAGCAGGTAGGACGTGTAGTCCGACCCCTTCCAGAAGCTCTTCTCGCCGATCATGTAGTCGATCGTGGGATTCGACTCCAGATTGTCGAGTTTGATGGCCGTGGACGTCTCGCGCGAGCTGAGGATCACGCTGCCGTCGTCCAGCATCTGGATGGTGTTGAGGTGCAGCCAGTCTTTCTTCTTCGGCGTGGAGTCCGCGTTGTAGTTGCGGCTTTTGTCGTTCGTCGCATCCGCATTTGAACTGGATGAGCCCATGGAGGCGAACGTGGTGGAGTCGCGGTAGGACTTGTACAGCTTGCCCATGTCGACCAGGAGCGTGACCTTGCCCGTGGTCGTGTTGATCTTGATGATGTTGTCCTGGATGGTCTTCTTGCACGTGTCCGTGGCGAGGACGATGAGGTTGCCATCCGAGTCGAACGTGTAGTCATGGTGGAGGATGTAGTTGTCGCCGGTGTAAAGGAACTTCTCGATTTTGCCGAATTTGTTCATGCCGACGATGTATCGCGTCGACACGCTGAAGTACATGAGGTTCCCCTTGAAGAGCAGACGGTGGGCGCGGTAGTACAGGATCGGGATCTCGGCGCGCAGGACGCCGTGGGTGTCATAGTAGAAGAGATAGTCCTGCTCGTCGCTGTCGTTGCCCAGAA
Organism: uncultured Bifidobacterium sp.; assembly: GCF_949292005.1. Taxonomy (GTDB): domain Bacteria; phylum Actinomycetota; class Actinomycetes; order Actinomycetales; family Bifidobacteriaceae; genus Bifidobacterium. The sequence goes on from NZ_CASEXV010000073.1 coordinate 16,065, forward strand.
TCGCGTACAGCCCGTTGCCGAGATCGTGTCCGGTGTTGGCCTTCGTGCTGGTCAGGCGGATCTCCTCGGGTCCCAGGGCCTTCGAGCTTTTCTTGGTGATGGTGCGGGTGTGGCTTTCACCGTTCTTGTAGGTGATGGTCAGAGTGACCGTGTTCGTCTTGCCCGGAATAAGGCCGATCGCCTGGAACTCATGTGTGGTCTTGTACTTGTTCCCGCCCTGCGGAGTCGCGCTGAAATCGGGATAGTCGGTGTCCTTGGTGCTCACTGTGTAGGTCACCTTGGCCGCCTTGGACGTCGTGAAATAGACGTATAGGCCGGTGGTGCTCGTTCCGTAGGGGTTCTCTTTGGTGTAGATATCGTCCTCGGAATGGGATGATTTGTCCCTGGCGGCGATGAGCTTGCTGTCGGCGGTGCTCTGATAGTCCTTCGTATAGATCTTGGCGATCTTGTCGTTGAGGATCTCGATCCTTTTATTGCCGATGGCCTCCACCGCTGGCTGCCATCCGGCCACAACAATGGCGATGACGGCTGCGACGGCGGCGACCGTGATGAGGGCCCTCCGAGTTCTTTTGGTCATGGTCGGCTTGTTTGGATCGGGCGACGGTTCCACTTGGCTGCTCTCCTTTGTTGTGTCCTATGAAATTGGGAATGCGGGGCACGAGGCACGAGGTTTTCCCGCGTGGACACGCTGCCGGCATTGGAGGCGTGGCACTGCCGTGAACCTAACCCCCAACCCGGTATAATGTGGCGAAGTTCTGAATAAACTCTTGGAGGAGCGTCGGTGTTGGCAAGGAATTCACCGGTCGTGTGAACGGCGGTTGCGTTCGTTGGGCGGGTTTATCGTTCGTTGGGCGGGTGGCCGATGGAGACCTCGGCGTTGTATGTGGTGAAATCCTTGATATTCCGCCATTCTGGAGGGGTCGGAAATTCGGCGATAGTGCCATCATCTGTTGTTGTGACCTCAAATGCGCCCAACGAAGGGCGATCATGTCTGATCATGTCCCTGCGCCAGTTCCCCAGAAAAAAGAACCCCTGGAATCTCAGTAATTCCAAGGGTTTTCGGGTGCCCCCTCAGGGATTCGAACCCTGGACACGCTGATTAAGAGTCAGCTGCTCTAACCAACTGAGCTAAAGGGGCGAGTTGGTGGCTTTTCAAACCGAGAAGCAACTATACACGTCTGCGCGTGCCACGCAATCCGTGAGACACGTCGGAGTGTCGTTCGCGTCGGGATGGAGCCCGGATCCGTGCGGGAGCGGTACTGTTGATGGCGGCGGTCGACGATCTGGGTTGACGGCATAGGTTTGGCGGCAGGAGCGACGTGGTGCATATTCATCAGGGGAATGGCCGGATCCCGTCGTCTCGTGGCGGACGTTCGAGTGGTCGACGTGGACGTAGGAGGGTCGCCGGAGTCATCTGTGCGGCCGTCGTGGTGGTTTTGGTCGTTGGCGTGGCGGCATCCCTGTCCCTGCGCGTCATCTCCCGCGCGCGTGCGTCATCAACGACGACAACATCCAGCGGCTCCACGTCATTGGGATCCGTGTCCGCATCTACATCGGCACCAGCATCGTCTTCGGGAACGACCGATGATCAGGAGTATCCCGCCACGCTGACCGACTCCCAGCGTTCGACCATTCTCGCGCGTGCCCGTTCCGTGGCGAAAAGCAGCGGAAAAACCCTGCATGAATATAAGTATTGCGTGGCCACGAAAGGTGACGTCGGAGATGTTGAGAGTTTCATCAGCATCGTGTTCCGCACGCTCAACGACCCACGTGGATGGCCCCGGGCAGGTGCGGTATTCACACAGGCCTCGACGCGCTGCGACATGACCATATATCTTTCCGAGGCGCAGTACATGACTCAATTCGCGTCCGGATGCTCCGAGAACTACAGCTGCCGCGTCGGCGACGAGGTCATCATCAATCTCACCCGGTGGAATCATGGCGTGGACAGTTGGCTGGATAACGGCGGGACCCTTGCGCGATACCGTCGTATGGTCATCGATCACGAGGTTGGACACCGTCTTGGACACAAGGACAATGAGACGACATGCGACGCCGCCGGGAACCGCGCGCCTTTGATGCAGGAGCAGTCGATGAACCTCCGCACATGCATTCCGAACGAATGGCCGCTCGACGACGAGCTGTGGATTTCGAACTAGGCGTGTTTTCCTAGGCGCGTCTTCGGCCGTGGCTGGGAGTAAGGTCGTCCTTCATGGTCGATGAGGTGGTTGGTCGTCTTGCACCCACTCCCAGCGGAAGGATGCATCTGGGCAACGTCATGGCCATGCTCGCCGCGTGGATGTCGGCGCGGTCCGAAGGCGGACGTGTGCTTCTTCGCATTGAGGATCTTGATCGCGCCCGTGTGGTGCGGGATGCCGATCGCTGGATTATGGACGATCTGACGTGGTTGGGGATCGATTGGGACGGAGAGCCCGCGTACCAGTCCGACCGCGAGGGGCTTTACGAAAAGGCTCTGGAGGGTTTGGAGTCCGTGGATTCGGTGACCACCGCGGAAAGGCCCGACCCGTTGGCCGGATACGCGGCGTCGGGTGTCTATCCGTGCTGGTGTTCGCGCAGCGACATCCGGGCCGCCTCCGCTCCTCAGGAGGGCGATGGTTTCGTTGTCTATCCCGGAACCTGCCGAAGGCTGCTGGAGGACTACCCTGGCGAGGTGCGTGCGCGACTGGTGTCCGGAAGGCGGCATTCGCTTCGTCTGGCGACGCCAAGGCCCGGTGGCGAATCCAATGGGGCATCGGAGGATGTGGTGCTCGTGCCGGACCGCGTCTTCGGCGATGTCCACTATTCGCTTTCCCGTGATGTCGGCGACAGTGTGCTCAGGCGCGCCGACGGGGTTTTCTCCTATCAGCTTGCCGTGGTGGTCGACGATGTGGACATGGGAGTCACCGACGTGGTCCGTGGGCGCGATCTGCTGCGCTCCACGGCGTTGCAGATGGAGATCAGGCGTCGTCTGCGGCTTGCCCGTGCGGCTGGCCGGGACGATGGTTGGGATGCTGACCGGGATGTCGGATGCTCGGTGGATATCGAATCCCCGGCATGGGATCCGCGGTACGCCCATCTTCCTCTTCTTGACGGGCCGGGGGGACGTCGTCTGGCCAAGCGTGAGAGATCTCTCGATATGGGGGCTTTGCGCGATGCGGGGCTGTCCGCGCGTCAGATTGTGGGATACTGCCTGTGGCTTCTGGGAATGGGATGCGGGAGGGGTCGGGCGAATCGACCGGTTCCTATGTCCGCGGCGGAGGGGATGGGGACTTTCTCGTGGCGAAAACTCGCGGCGGATCGCGGGGACCGTGTGCTTCCCGAGGATGTGGTGGAGACGATTCGTCATGTCTGATGGCATCGGGGTGAACCGGAATGGACTATCGGAAACTTACAAGGTGATGCTGGCTACGATGGTGGGCATGGGTCCGTTGGATTCTGTGAGGGTGGAACGGCGGTTCCCGACGTGGTGAGGATGTGGATATGACGGCTTATATGGATCATAAGGACCTGGCAAACGTCTCTATTTCGGAGGCGCGCGTCTGGCAGATAGCGGATGGCGTCCATCGTGTGATGGAGGACATCGACAGAGCTTCCTCGGCAGCTGGACGGCGTCCCGACGAGGTGACGTTGCTTGCCGCCACGAAGACGCGTGATGTGGGCGAGATCATGGCCGCCATTGCCGCAGGTGTGCGCATGATCGGAGAGAACAGGCCGCAGGAGGTTGTGGCCAAGGCGCAGATGTTGCGTTCGTTCTGCTCACATCGTGGTCTTGTGCTGGGGCGCCCCGAGGAGGATGGTGCCGATGGCGCCACGGACGGCGGGTCGGCGGACGGGCCGTCGCGAATCGTTCCCTTCCACCTCATCGGACAGCTTCAGGCAAACAAGATCAACAAGATCCTCCCGTACGTCGATACCGTCGAATCCGTGGACTCCATCGAGGAGGCGGAGAGATTGAATCGCCGCGCGCTGTCCCACGGGGTGGTCGTCGACGTATTCCTTGAGGTCAACGAATCGGGTGAGGAGGCGAAGTCGGGATGTCGGCCGGAGGGGGCCATCGATCTGGCCCTGCGCATCGCCGCTTTGGATTCTCTGAAGTTGACCGGCCTGATGACGGTGGGGGCGCATGTGGATGACGAGCATGTGATACGTGAGGGATTCGCGCATCTCCGGTCGACGCGGGATGCTGTGGCGTCATCCGGGGAGAGGGGTACGTCGTCCTGTCGTGAGCTGTCGATGGGCATGACCCAGGATATGGGGATGGCCATCGCGGAAGGGTCCACCATCGTCCGGGTGGGAACGGGAATCTTCGGCCCGCGCGCCTTCGTCTGAGTTCTGAGGGCGCAATGGAAGGTGTGTGCCCTCGGCCGTCTGTGTGGGACATCCGTCTGGCGTAGTCTGGGCGTATGAGAATCGCACGTTTTCTGCTCGGTGATGTTCCCCAATACGCGTTTGTCCAGAAGGACGAGAAGGACGGCAAGGACTATCTGGTGGCTCTTGACGGGTATCCACTGGGTTCCCGTCCCGTGTCGCCCACGGGCGAGCGCCATGCCCTCGACGAGGATGGCGTCCGGCTTCTCGCCCCGGTGATTCCTTCCAAGATCTATGGTCTGGCGAAGAACTATGAGGCCCACGCCCGGCACATGTATGAGAAGGGACAGTCAACGATCGCCCACGCGCCGGAGGATATGGTCATCTTCTCCAAGCCCAGCACCTCGGTCATCGGACCGGATGATCCGATTGTGCTTCCGCCGTTTTCCGACGATATGAACTTCGAGCCGGAGGTGGCCGTGGTCATCGGCCGCATCGCCAAGAATGTCCCTGTGGACAAGGCGATGGATTACGTTCTGGGGTTCACGTGCGTGAACGATGTCACGCTGAGGGATCTCCAGAGCGGGGATCCCATGTGGACGCGGGCCAAGGGCTTCGACACCTCCTGTCCGCTGGGGCCGTGGATCGAGACCGATCTGGACTGGCGTGACGCGCATATATCGTTCAGGCTCAATGGCGAGGACGTTCCTCTCGCCTCGGGCACCACAGCGGATCTGATTCACGGGATCCCCGAGCAGATTTCCGCGATCTCGAGCTTTTCCACGCTTCTTCCCGGTGATGTGATCATGACGGGGACGCCCAACGCCTCGGGTCATCTTGCTCCCGGGGATGAGGCGGTGGTCGAGGTTGAGGGCATCGGTCGTCTGAGGAACGTCGTGGTGAGGGGCTGAGCCCGTCGCGGAGTTCAACGAGAACGTGTGTCTGCATGCATCTCTCTCCGTTTTCCTTCGGTGGAGACGGAGCCCTGTCTTGAAACTTGAGTGTCTTGGACTCAAGTTTTGGGAATAGGCGGGTGCGTCATTCGGTTGGACATGTCAGAGGTTCATGCCGTGTGGTCGTCGGTCGATGTGACCGGCTCCTCCACGGCCTGGAATGACATGGAGGATGATTATGGAACCGAAGTTGACCGAGGGCGCTCAGCAGGCGTTGAGCGACGCCGTCCAAAGCGCGGCCGCCGCAGGCAACGCGCAGGTGGAGACATTGCATCTTATGGATGCGCTGCTCCGTCAGGAAAGCGGAGTCGTTCGCGGATTGCTGCAGACCGCCGGAGGCGACGTGCAGGCCATCGGGGCCGAGGTGCGCAACGCTTTGGTGGGACTTCCCAGCGCGAGCGGATCGACCACGTCCCAGCCGTCGGCGAGCAGACAGCTGTCGTCGGTGCTGACCCGAGCCGATGAGGAGATGCGCCGCATGGGAGACGAGTTCATCTCGTCCGAGGTCCTGCTTGTCGGCATCATGCTGGCGGCTCCCAACAAAAGCAACGACATACTCGCCAAGCATGGCGTCACCATCGATGCCCTGCGCAAGGCGATACCCCAGATTCGGGGCGGCGCGAAGGTGACGAGCGCGGGCGCCGAAGGATCATACAAGGCGTTGGAGAAGTATTCGACCGATCTGACCGCCGCGGCGAAGGATGGGAAACTTGATCCCGTTATCGGCCGCGACCAGGAGATCCGGCGAGTGGTGCAGATCCTCAGCCGCCGCACAAAGAACAATCCTGTGCTGATAGGAGAGCCTGGCGTGGGCAAGACCGCTGTGGTCGAAGGCTTGGCCCAGCGCATCGTCGCCGGCGATGTGCCCACGACGCTGCGGGACAAGAAGCTCATCAGCCTTGATCTGGGGTCGATGGTCGCCGGATCAAAATACCGCGGCGAGTTCGAGGAGCGTCTCAAGTCCGTTCTCAACGAGATCAAGAACGCCAACGGCGAGATCATCACCTTCATCGACGAGATCCACACCATCGTCGGGGCTGGCGCCGCCGAAGGGTCGATGGATGCCGGGAATATGCTCAAGCCCATGCTGGCTCGTGGTGAGCTCAGGCTTATCGGAGCCACCACGCTCGATGAGTATCGCGAGAACATCGAAAAGGATCCGGCTTTGGAACGCCGCTTCCAGCAGGTTTTCGTCGGCGAGCCCAGCGTGGACGACACCGTGGCCATCCTTCGTGGAATAGCGCCCAAATACGAGGCGCACCACAAGGTCACGATTTCCGACGATGCCCTGGTGGCCGCGGCGACACTGTCGAATCGGTACATCTCGGGACGGCAGCTCCCCGACAAGGCCATCGACCTGGTCGACGAGGCGGCCGCGCGGCTTCGCATGGAGCTTGACTCAAGCCCCGAGGAGATCGACGAGCTCAACCGGCAGATAGACCGTCTCACGATGGAGAAGTCCTATCTGCTGGGGAATCCCAAGGACGACGGTGCCGCCCGCAACGCCGTCGAGGCGCTGGATGAGAAGTCCCGCAGCCGTCTGGACGACCTCAATAAGGAGATCGCCGACAAAAGCGAACGCCTCGCCGGCCTCAACGCCCGCTGGAACAGCGAGAAGGAGGGGCGCAACAAGGTGGGCGACCTGCGAAAGAGGCTCGACGACCTGCGCACGCAGGCCGACCGCTTCGAGCGCGATGGCGATCTGGCCAAGGCGTCGGCCATCCGATACGGCGAGATCCCTCAGATTACCAAGCAGATAGATCTGGCCGAGAAGGCTGAGAAGGACGATCAGGACGCGGTGGCGAACGAGGGCGTTGACCAGGTGCCGATGGTTCCCGACCGCGTGGACGCCGATTCCGTGGCCGAGGTCGTATCGGAATGGACGGGCATCCCCGTCGGGCGTCTGATGCAGGGCGAGAACGAGAAGCTTCTGCACATGGAGGACCATCTTTCTCGCCGTGTCATAGGACAGAGCGAGGCGATCAGGGCGGTTTCGGACGCGGTGAGACGGTCGCGGGCCGGAATATCCGATCCGAACCGGCCTACGGGGTCGTTCCTGTTCCTTGGTCCCACCGGCGTCGGCAAAACGGAGCTGGCCAAGGCGTTGGCCGACTTCCTCTTCGACGACGAGAAGGCTATGGTCCGCATCGACATGAGCGAATACATGGAGAAGGCGTCAGTGTCGCGGCTCATCGGCGCGGCCCCGGGATACATCGGATACGAGGAGGGTGGTCAGCTCACCGAGGCCGTGCGACGCCGGCCATATTCGGTGGTGCTTTTCGACGAGGTCGAGAAGGCGAACCCCGAGGTCTTCGACATCCTTCTTCAGGTTCTGGACGATGGACGTCTGACCGATGGGCAGGGGCGGACAGTCGACTTCACGAACACGATCCTCATCATGACGTCGAATCTGGGATCGCAGTTCCTGGTCCAGCCTGAGCTCGATGAGGAGGCCAAGCGCAAGGCCGTGATGGACGCGGTGCACATGCACTTCAAGCCTGAGTTCATCAACAGGTTGGATGATCTGGTGATTTTCCATCCGCTTACCCGTCAGGAGCTCGGCAGCATCGTCGACATCCAGGTGCGGCAGGTCGCGGCCCGCCTCACCGAGCGGAGGATCACTTTGCAGGTGACGGATTCCGCCCGTGAGTGGCTGGCGAACACCGGATATGATCCGGCCTACGGAGCACGTCCGCTTCGCCGTCTGGTGCAGACGGAGGTGGGCGACCAGCTGGCACGTATGCTGCTCGCCGGCAGTGTCCACGATGGCGACACCGTACTGGTCGACCAGACGGGAGGCGAGCACCTGGAGCTGAGCTCCATGCCCGACGATCCGCTGGCGGGGGTCCGCGTGGACGGTGTGCAGACGGACGACTGATGTCGCGCGTCCCGGTTTCCCGTGATCGACCGCAATCGGAAAGTCATGACGGGGTGGGTCGGCAATGGTCGATCCACCGGATTTGACGGATTCGCGCTCCCATGAATGATGGGGGCCTTCCCACCCATCGGGAAGGCCCCCATCATTCATGTTTCCTGTCCGTGTGGCTTGTTCATGTGCCGAGGAAGGGCCGGCAATCAGTCCTTGTCCGCATATTCGCGCGGTGACTTCTCGAAGGTCCCGGCGCAGTGCTCGCTGCAGAAGTAATAGGTCCTGCCGTCATGGTCTTGGGTGATGGCGTCGTCGGTCACCGTCACGCTCATGCCGCAGACCGGGTCCTTGGCGGTGGGTGTGGTCTCGGTGGCGTTGTGATTCATGTCATGCATATGCATGGTGTGTCCTTTCGTGGATGGTTGTTCCGATGGTATACGGCTGTCACGGGGTTGCGCCCTTGACGATTGCTCGGCCGGCAAGGCTGTCGATAGGGCCGATGTTGTCGCTGGCTGCTGTTCGGTGTGTGGCTCGTCCGAGGCGCCTCGGTCCCCGGAGGACCTTTGGTCGTTTTCGGAGCGCCGATCGCCCGAGTCGATGATGACCTTCGGCTCATGTTCCGTCGCGGGGGTCGTTCCGGTGGGTGTTGTGTTGACGCCGTGGACATCCTCATGGATGCGCGCGTGGCGCAGGCGGTTCGCGTTGAGGACCAAACACACCGAGCTGAAGGCCATCGCCAGTCCGGCGATCATGGGGCTGAGCAGCAGACCGGTGACGGGGTAGAGCACTCCGGCGGCGAGCGGGATGCCGATGATGTTGTAGCCAAACGCCCATCCCAGGTTCTCCCGGATATTGCGCATGGTCGCCTTCGACAGGTTGATCGTGCGCAGAACCCCCGTCAGATCCCCGTTCATCAGCGTGACGTCGGCGGACTGCATGGCGACGTCCGTTCCTGTGCCCATCGCGATGCCCAGATCGGCCTGGGCGAGGGCGGGGGCGTCGTTGATGCCGTCCCCAACCATTGCGATAAGCGCGTCGTGGTCGCCACTCCTGTCGCGTTCCTCTTGGAGGCGTTGGATCCAGTAGGCCTTTCCGTCCGGCCGCACTTGGGCGATGACGGTGTCGATGCCCACCTTGCGTGCCACGGCCGAGGCTATGGGTGCCTTGTCGCCACTGAGCATGACGGTGCGGATGCCCGCGCGGTGCAGGGCCGCCACCGTGGCAGCCGATGTGGGTTTGATCTCATCGGCGGTGTATGTCGGCTTGTCGATGGTCGAGTCCACGTCGACCGTTCCGCGTGTGATGGTGCCGGTTTTATCGAAGACCACCGTGCGGATTCCACGTGCTTGTTCCAGGGTGGCCGCCGATGTCACCAGAACGCCGTTCGTCGCACCCAGTCCCATGGCCGCCGTGACGGACAACGGTGTTGCGAGGCCAAGCGCGCAGGGGCAGGCGATGATGAGAACGCTTACCGCAGTGACCAGCGCGTGCGTAAGGCGCGGGTCGGGGCCGAATCCCATCCAAATGGCGAATGTCCACACTGCGATGATCATCACGATCGGAACGAAAACCCCGGCTATGCGGTCTGCCATGCGCTGGACGGGGGCTTTTGTCGCCTGGGCGTGCGCCACCATGCCGACAATCTGTGCGAGCAGGGTGTCACCTCCGGTGCGGGTGACCCGGATTGCGACGGCTCCGTCGAGGACCATGGTTGCTCCCGTGACCTCGCTGTCCTCAACGGCTTCGATCGCCTCGGATTCCCCGGTGATCATGGATTCGTCAACATGCGCGCTTCCTGCGATGACGATTCCGTCGACGGGCACGCGCTCGCCGGACTTGACCACCACGATGTCGTTCCCGTGGAGTTCGTCGACGCCCACCTCGTGGAGATGGGACGCCTCGCGCCACAGATTCCTAGCCGCTTCCGTGTCCGAGGTATCGAGACGACGCGCCTCGCGCGGACGCAGTCGGATAAGCGACTGTATCGCCTTGCCTGTGCCCTCTCGGGCCTTCGCCTCAAGCAAGCGTCCCAGAAGCACAAGTGTGATGATGACCCCGACCGATTCGAAGTAGGGGTTGCGGGAACCTTCGGGAAGCAGGGTCGGCGCGATGCAGGCAACAAGGCTGAATGCGTAGGCCGCGGTGGAGCCGAGGGCCACCAGCGAGTTCATCTCGGGCATGCGGTGGATGAGGGCGGGCCATCCCACCCGATGTATGGGGGCGCCACAGTAGAACATCACCGGGGTGATGAGCAGTGCCTGAAGCCAGGGATTGACCATCCACTCCGGAATGAGGGAGGGCGTGAGCATATGGAGCATCGATGTGACGAACACGGGTATCGTGAGCACGGCTCCGACGATGACGAGCCGGGTGAGGTAGGAGATTTCGTTGTGCCGCTCCTGCGCGCCGCGGCGCTCGTCGTCCAGCGCCCGTTGCGGGTCGATGGTGTTCGTTGTGGTCGTCGCTTGCGTGGTCGGGGCGTCCGTGCCCGATGTGGTGCTTGCGGATGCGGACGTCGACTCCGAATCGACGCCGCCGGTCACGGTCAGAAGGCCATGAACCATGTTCATTCCGCAGGCGAACGGATAATCGCCTGGTTTGAGGGCGGGAAGACGGACCTCGGTGCGTGTGTCGCCCGGGAGGGCGGCATTGAGCGCCAGGTCGGAGAAGACGACGTGAGAGGTGCATTCGCCCGTCTCCTGCCGGTCGAAGGTGAGAACGATGGGCGTTCCGGGTGACATGGTGATTGTCGAAGGCGAGTAGCCGCCCTTCACGGTAATCGTCGCGCGTTGCACACCGTCCCGCGTCACGCCCGCCGTGGCGTGGCGCTCTCCGAAGAAGAACCGCAATATGAGCCAGGTCAGCAGACCCGCGACGACGACTGCGCCGACTCCCGCGAATATGGTGATGGGCATCGTTCCTCCTTCTTCCGGACGGGTCGGGACATTCCGCCCGTCTCTTCCCGTTGCCACTATCATCCCAGCGATGCTTCGTGACGAGCGGTGCGCAGTCGGATGTCCCCGGAACATTCGCGGTCCATCCGCGGCCGATGGTGCATACTATATACCCTATGGGGGTATATGGTATATACTCAAAGGTGAATTGCTGATGCGGACATCGCTGGTGCGGACAAGGGAGGGGTCATGCAGGGGTATCACGACGATAAAAGCAAGGTCATGGCCCGTCTGCGCCGGATCGAGGGGCAGGTCCATGCCATCGCTCAGATGGTGGACGACGATCAGTACTGCATCGACGTGATCACGCAGATCTCGGCTGCGGACTCAGCTCTGAAATCGGTCGCGCTTCTGCTGCTGGACGATCATCTGGACCACTGCGTGCGTAAGGCCGCCGCCGATGGCGGGGAGGTGGCCGACGAGAAGCTGGCCGAGGCGTCGCGCGCCATCGCGCGTCTGGTGAAATCCTAAGGCCGACCGAGTCCCGCGCCTCCATCCATGGCATGGTCCACGGCGACCGCTTCAATAGAACATATGTTCGATTCTGGTGTGACTCTGCTTGCGGTGGTGGTGGTTGCCGCCATCGCATTCGTTGCGGGCCTCTTCGTCGGGGTGGAACGCGGACGGGGAAAGTCCGGCGCGCTTCGCGGTAGGGAGGAGGAGGCATGGCGCGCTCGGCTTGATGAGGTCAAGGACGAGAACGCGCGCCTTATGGCTCAGTGCTCGCAACTTCGCGCGCAGATCGACGGCCTTGATCAGCAGCTTGTGTTCGCCAAGTCCCAGCTTGCCCAAGCGCAGCAGGCGGAGCGCGTGCGCATGGAGCATGATCGCGACCGCATGGAGGAGGAGAACAGGCGCAGGGCCAAGGAGCGGGAGGACATGATGGGGGAGCGTTCGCAAGTCGTCACAGCGTTGGCTCCTGTGCAGAAGACGTTGGAGGCGCTCAGGGGCAAGGTCTCCCAGATGGAGGAGAGCCGTCGTCAGGAGATGGGCGTCTTGGGGGAGAGACTCAAGGGTCTGGGCGATCAGCAGGGACGGTTGGACCGTGAGACCGCAGCTCTGGCGTCGGCTCTGCGTGACAACAAGGTCCGCGGAGCGTGGGGGGAGGCCCAGCTGCGCAACATCGTCGAGTCCGCCGGGTTGCTGGAGCATGTGGATTTCGACGTTCAGGTGGTTGTCCAGGATGATTCCGGTCGCAATCGGCGTCCCGACATGGTTATCCATCTTCCGGGAGGGGCCGCGGTTCCGATCGACGCCAAGGTTCCGTATGCGGATTACCAGCGCGCGTGCGCCATTCCCGACACCGCGAGTCCACAGGATCTTGACAACCGGGAGAAGCTTCTACGAGCGCATGCGAAGGCGCTGCGCGAACATGTCCACGCTTTGTCGCAAAAGGCCTATTGGAAAACGCTCCCCGTGGCTCCGGATTTCGTCATAGCGTTCATTCCCAACGAGTCCCTGCTGCAGGCCGCTCTTCGGGTCGATCCCACCCTTCTGGACGACGCCTTCGCGCAGAACGTCGCCTTGACATCTCCCGTCACGCTATGGGCCGTGCTCAAATCCATGTCGTACTCATGGCAACAGCAGAGCCTGAGTGATGAGGCCCGTGAGCTCTATGATCTGTCCCGTGAGCTATACGGACGCTTCTCCATACTGGGCGCTCGGGCGGTGTCGCTGGGGTCCGCCATCACCAAAACCGTCACCGCGTACAACCAGTTCGCGTCGTCGCTCGAATCGCGCGTTCTTGTCACAGCGCGCAAGCTTCACAAGGTGGATATGTCGACAACCATAGCCGATGTCGGACTTATCGATTCCGAGGACGGAGATGTGCGTGAGCTGACCGCGCCCGAGGTCCGGCAGGCGGAGGACTGATTCCATGGACGTGGGGGTGGAGCCGCCGGGACTTGGACGAGAGCGTGGGAAGCACGCGGGTGGAACCGGAATCGTTGACCTCCCGCGGCTGTAGTGTGGGGTTTCATGGCAGACAAGAATCTCCGGGAATCCGAGTTTCGCAGAACAGGCGTCGGCGAAACAGCTGACGATTATGTCCACGATGGTGAGGATCGGCGTTTCGCGCTGATGCCGCCACGCGAGCAGCTGTCCAGCATGCTTCGGCGCGATATGTCCGAACGGCCTTTCAGCGAACTGTACTCCGTGTCGCTTGATCATCGGGGAGCGACGATCGTCGGGCATGCGCTTCTTGACGCTCTGGAGGAGCGGGGCTTCTCGGTGGACGATTTCGATGCCGTTGGCGCCCTCACATCCGCCGCCGTTCCCCTTGTGTGCGCCATGGTTCAGGCCGCGTCGTCGCGGGGGCAGAGCCTCGACGCCTTCGTCATGGATTTCGTGTACCCCTCGGTGAAGGGTCCTTCGATCTCCGGGAGACGTGTGGTCTTGGTCGACTCATGGCTGTCGGAGAAGTCCTACGTGCAGACATCCTCATTGGTGACCCTGCGGAACGGCAACGAGCTGAGTCTGGACTGCGGCATCATCGACCGCGAGGGCGCCAGCGTGGTCGCGGTTGCCTCGGTGGTCGGCGGAGTTGGCGAATCAGGGGAAGAGCGGGCGGCGACGTCCCTCGGCGGTGACCGCGAAGGGGATTCACGGATCGCGGTGGTCGATCCTGTTACGGGAGTGCGTCGTGATCTGCCGTTTGTCCAGGTGTTCGACGAGCGGGAACTTCGATCCGAAGCCGCGGGCGCCCATGCATGATCCCGATCCCGTCACCCTTGCGGCCAAGGCCTCAGGCGAGCCGGAGCTCAGACCGGTCGGAGTGGGCCCTTGGTCGGTGGAGCATCCGGGAGAGCCGCGACCCGATGACGCATCCTCGCCATGTTTCGATCCGCGCGTCGATCCCGTTCTTCTTGATGAGGGCGATCGCCGCAATGTCGTAGACCGTTATCGGTACTGGAGCGTCGACGCCATAAGGGACGATCTGGATCGTCGGGGACGCCATCCGTTTGAGATCGCAGTCGAGAACTGGTCCCATGACTTCAATATCGGATCCGTGGTTCGCACCGCGAACGCCTTCGCCGCCAATCGCGTCCATATAGTAGGTCCACGGAAATGGAACAGGCGCGGCGCCTTGATGACTGAGCTGTACCAGCATGTCGATCACATGCCCAGCATCGCCGCCCTAGGTCAATGGTGGCGTCGGGAACACCCCGATGACCCCATCATCGCATTGGACATAGTTCCGGGTGCCATCCCCATCGAGGATTATGAGTTTCCCGAACGCTGCCTGATGCTTTTCGGGGCGGAGGGGCCCGGACTGTCGGCCAACGCGCTGGATCTTGCCGATGACGTGGTGTTCATCTCACAGTTCGGTTCCGTCAGATCGATCAACGCGGGGGCGGCCGCGGCGGTGGCCATGCACTGCTGGATATCGCAGCATGCGCATATTCGCGGTGCCGTGGAGAACGGGGATTCCCTGTTGTCGTAGACGCGGGTCGTCGGCGCGGATGCGTGACTCGTGCTGGGTTCCCGCAGCGGTTTCCCAGGCGAGAACGGTGCCTTCCGATGCGTTTCATATTGGATGCCTTGTTGGATGCCCTGTTCTGGATGTCATCTCCCCAGGCGTTTATCCACATGACCATATGCTCCGATCGGGAGGGTTCGTCAGGGATAGCCTGAGGCAATGATGACTGCCGCAGGCCTCACCGTGAGCTTCCGCTCAAAAGCCGTTCTATCGGATGTCAGCTTTGCCGCCGAAGATGGGCGGGTCACTGGGTTTGTGGGTCCCAACGGCGCGGGGAAGTCGACGACCATAAGAGCTTTGCTCAACCTTGTCCAGCCCGATTCCGGAACCGTTCTCATCGATGGTGTTCGTTTCGCCGATGCCGCGGTGCCCATGTCGTTGGCCGGAGCGGTTCTCGATGCCGCATCCGTGCATCGTGGCAGAACCGCACGGAACCATCTTCTGTCGCTCGCCCTGACCAATGGGATATCGACGCGTCGGGTGGACGAGGTCATGGATGTGTGCGGCTTGTCGTCCGTGCGCTCGCGCCGGGTGGGGACGTTCTCTTTGGGAATGAGACAACGGCTGTCGATCGCGGCCGCGTTGCTGGGTGATCCTCGCAACCTCATCCTTGATGAGCCTGTCAACGGGCTGGATCCCGAGGGCATCCGATGGGTCAGAGATCTGTGCCGGCACTATGCGTCCCTTGGCCGTGCGGTGCTGCTGAGCTCGCATCTTATGGGCGAGCTGGCGGTGACCGCCGATGATCTTGTCGTGATAGCGCGAGGTCGAATCATTCACACATCAACGGTGGCCATGTTCGTCGCGGCGCATTCGCGACCATGCGTCCGGATCTCGACTCCCGACATTGGCGCCTTCGGAGCGGTGATGGAATCATTTCCGCGCGCCACGGTGGAAAGGATCTTCTGGGCTGAGGAGGGGAGTCCGGACTGTGGGGTGTTCCGGATCAGGAATGTCGGTCTGTCCGAGTTGTCGAGGGCTTTGGCCGAGGGGCATGTGACGGTTCACGGCTTGGTGGAGGAGCGGGCGTCGTTGGAGAGCGCATATCTGGAATTGGCATGTGGATGTGGAGATTTCGCATCGTGGGGCCGCTCATGCCCACAGGAGACGCAGATGTGGGCCGGACCAGGCAACCGGGAAGGGAAGAGGGTGGAGAAGGGGAGATGATGGAGAGGGCAAGTCACAATCGCACACCGGACGAGCCGGTCCTCCGCGTGTCCTTCGCTGGGTGTCTGTGCTCGGAACTGGTGAAGTTGGGCGGACTGATATCAACGTGGGTTTTCATGGGAGTCATCGTCGCCGGGCTTCCGCTTGTGGCCATGCTTGTGGCCGCGGCGGCTCTGCTGGGACGGTGGCTGTTGGGTGTGGGTGCGTCTGCCGCGTCATCCTTCGCCGTCATGTTCTGGATGTATCTCGGTGCGACGCTGGGGGATTTTGTCGTCGTCGTGGGTGTTTTCGGTGTTCTGTCCATCACCGCGGAATACACGATGCGGTCCATCCAATCGACATTGATCGCCGTTCCGCGAAGGGGCATGCTTATCGGAGCGAAAGTCGCGGCCTTGGCCGTATATGTGATGACGGCGTCCTTCGTCGGGATTTTTCTCGGCGTGGTGGTGGCGCTTCTGATGTCCGGGGGATTCGGTTTTCTCGCGGTTCCCTCCGAGGCTGCGGTGGTGCCTTTCGTGGCTGTTCTGGGAGGTCCGATCGCGCTGGCGATGGTGTCTCTTATCGCGTGGGGACTGGGCGCGATCTGCCGATCCACGCTCGGCGGTGTTCTGTCGTTCATCTTCCTGTTTTCAATTCTTCCGACGATCGTGGGAATCGGAGCGATGGTGGTTGGCGCGAATTCCACAATGGTGGTAGCCGACGCATGGCTTCCCTCGCGGGCCTTCATAACTTTCCTGACCGGCGTTTCCGCGGATCTTCCCATTTCCTCGGCCGTTGTGAATCGGTGGCAGGGTGGTCTGATCCTCATGATGTGGACAGCGTGCGTGCTGGTGGCCGCAGGCGTGGCCATGTCCAGGTCCAACGTGACGTAGCGCGTGTTCCGGCCGATGGCGTCGTCACGTCACAGACGGCTCATATAGTGGAGTGCATGCCAACATTCACGCGTGAAGAAATAGAGCATCTGGGGGATTTGTCCCGGATCGCCCTCTCCGATGAGGAGATCGGCCGTATGCAGGGCGAGCTGAACGTCATAGCCGATGCCATCGCCACAGTCCAGGAGGTCGCCGGCGAGGATGTCCCGCCGACCGCCAACCCCATACCGTTGGAGGCCTATCTTCGGCCTGATGTGGCTCAGGAGCCGCTGTCGCAGGAGGAGGCGGTGGCGGGTGCCCCCGTGTCCGAATCCGGCATGTTCGTCGCTCCCCGGATCCTGGGGGAGGAGTGACCATGGGACAAGATAATGAACTTGTGCGTCTGACGGCCTCCGAGATGGCCCAACGCTTCCGTTCCGGAGAGGTCTCCAGTCGTGAGCTGACGGAAGCCCATCTGAGCGTCATCGATGCGGCCGAGCCTGACATCAAGGCCTTCCTCACGGTGTGCGCCGACGATGCCCTTGCCCAGGCGGATGACATCGACAAGCGTCGCGCCGCGGGAGACCTTGAGGGACTTCCCGAATTGGCCGGTGTGCCGATTGCAGTCAAGGACATGATCGTCACCAAGGGAATCGAGACGACCGCGGCATCGAAGATCCTCAAAGGGTGGATCCCCCCTTATGACGCGACGGTGATCTCAAAGGTGAAAGCCGCCGGAATGCCCATTCTGGGGAAGACGAACCTCGATGAGTTCGCCCAGGGCTCGTCAACGGAGCATTCGGCGTTCCAGACGACGCACAACCCGTGGAACACCGACTGCGTTCCCGGGGGATCCGGCGGCGGCTCCGCGTCCGCTGTAGCCGCTTTCGAGGCTCCTCTCGCATTGGGGACGGACACGGGCGGATCGATTCGACAGCCCGGGGCTTTGACCGGAACCGTGGGTGTCAAACCCACATATGGCGCTGTGTCCCGCTTCGGAGCCATCGCCATGGCGAGCTCGTTGGACCAGATTGGACCGGTGTCCCGCACGGTGTTGGATTCGGCTCTGCTGCAGGAGGTCATCGGCGGCTACGACCGCCGCGACTCCACGTCCATTCCGATGGATGTGCCCCATCTTGCCGACGCGGCGCGTGAGGGATCACGCAGGGATCTGCATGGCCTTCGCGTGGGGCTGGTCAAGGAGCTTGGTGGTGAGGGCTTCCAGCCCGGCGTCGAGAAAAGGTTCAACGAAGCCGTCGATCTGCTTCGGGGAATGGGCGCGGAGGTTGCCGAGGTCTCATGCCCGCACCTCCCCTATTCATTGGGCGCCTACTACATCATCATGCCATCCGAGGTGAGTTCCAACCTCGCCCGATATGACGGCATGCGTTACGGTTTGAGGGTTATGCCCCCGGAGGGCGTTGCGCAGACGGCCGCCAATATGATGTCTTACACTCGTGAGGCGGGTTTCGGCGACGAGGTCAAGCGTCGCATCATTCTGGGCACCTACGCCCTGTCCGCGGGATACTATGACGCTTGGTACGGATCCGCGCAAAAGGTCCGGACGCTTATCATCCGTGATTTCGCCGCGGCGTTCGACAAAGTCGATATCCTCGTGTCGCCGACCTCACCCACGACGGCTTTCCACTTCGGAGACAAAACCGACGATCCACTGGCGATGTACATGAACGATGTCGCGACCATTCCAGCGAACCTGGCGGGAATCCCCGCCATGAGCATACCCGCGGGATTGAGCGATGACGGGCTTCCCGTGGGATTCCAGATTCTGGCCCCCCAGAAGCATGATGAGGCCCTATACCGTCCGGCGGCCGCTCTGGAATCCGCGCTTGAGGAGCGCTGGGGGGGGCCGATCTGGCGGTCGATGGCGGCCAATTGGCTGGAGACCCGCTAAACGGGCATCGGAAGGATTGAGAGACATGACTGACAAACTCATGAAATACGCCGATGCCGTGGAGAGGTTCGACCCGGTCTTCGGATTGGAGACCCACGTCGAGCTCAGCACGAACACCAAGCTGTTCTGCCCCGCGCACATTGAATTCGGCGGAGAGCCCAACACCCAGCTGACTCCGGTCAGTCTGGGACTTCCTGGATCCCTGCCCGTCGTCAACGCCACGGCCATCGACTACGCCATCAAACTGGGTCTGGCCCTGCATTGCAGGATCGCCGAGTGGAGCCAGTTCGCACGCAAGAACTACTTCTATCCGGATATGCCGAGGGATTATCAGATATCACAGTTCGACAAGCCTTTGAACGGCGAGGGCTATCTTGATGTCGAGCTTGATGATGGGACCATCTTCCGCGTGCCGATCGAGCGCGCGCATGTGGAGGACGACGCCGGAAAGAACACGCATGTCGGTGGAGCCGACGGCCGCATCGAGGGCGCCGACCACTCGCTGGTCGATTACAACCGCGCGGGCGTTCCCCTGATCGAGATCGTGACCAAGCCCATCGAGGGCGCCGGGGCCAGGGCGCCAGAGATCGCGGGAGCCTACATGCGCGCCATCCGCGATATCGTCCGGGCCCTGAATATTTCCGAGGCGCGTATGGAACATGGCAACATGCGCGCGGACGTCAACGTCTCCCTGCGTCGGTCGCCTTCCGATCCTCTGGGAACACGTTCGGAGACGAAGAACGTGAACTCCTTCCGCGGAATCGAGCGCACGCTCCATTACGAGATTCGGCGGCAGGCGGCCCTGCTCGAGGCCGGGGGAGAGGTGCTGCAGGAGACGCGTCACTGGGATGAGGCGACCCAAAGCACGGCGGGCGGACGCGTCAAATCCGATGCGGACGATTATCGTTACTTCCCCGATCCCGACCTGGTGATGGTCCACGTGACCAAGGACCATATCGCGAGGCTCCAGAAGCAGATGCCCGAGATGCCGCGTGAGCGTCGTCGTCGGCTTCAGGCCGAGTGGGGATTCAGCGACATCGAGATGCGTGACGTCATCAACGCCGATGCCCTCGATCTGGTCGAGGCGACCGTCGGCGCGGGTGCCAGTGCGTCCGGCGCCCGGAAGTGGTGGCTGGGCGAGCTGTCCCGCGAGGCCAACGCGCGTGGCGTGTCTCTGGAGGAGCTTCCCGTCACCCCGGCCGATGTTGCTGAGGTGGAGAAGCTCATAGCCGATGGAAAGCTCAACGACAAGCTCGCCAAGCAGACCGTATCCGGTGTGCTTGC
The DNA here is from genome assembly GCF_949292005.1 of uncultured Bifidobacterium sp. Taxonomy (GTDB): domain Bacteria; phylum Actinomycetota; class Actinomycetes; order Actinomycetales; family Bifidobacteriaceae; genus Bifidobacterium. The sequence goes on from NZ_CASEXV010000073.1 coordinate 35,841, forward strand.
GGGCGAGGGAACGCCCGCCGATGTCGTGTCCCGATATGGCTACCAGATCGTCTCGGACGACGGCGCTTTGGAGAAGGCGGTCGATGAGGCCATGGCCGCGAATCCGGACATCGTCGACAAGCTCAGGGCGGGGAATATGAAGCCCATGGGGGCGATCATCGGGGCCGTCATGAGGGCAACCCACGGCCAGGCGGACGCGAAGGCCGTGAGCAAGCTCGTCATGCAGCGTGTGTCGCGGTGACGTCTTCGGCGGCGTGCCGGCGCCAGACTGTTCTGGCGCTGTCCGTCGCCCGCGTTCGCGAGTACCATGGTCTGACCAGAGGATAATCAGCGATGATCAGCGTCGTCAGTGAGGAATGATTGCGAATGGCTGCCGAAGTCGAATCTCCAACGGACACCGAAGCGTCACGGGGACTTCCGGACCGCGTCGACATTCCCGACATCAAAGGGGAGATGCTTCGATTGAGGCCAGCGGCCGTGGACGATCTGCGGACGCTGGATGACCTGGACGCCTTTTTCGATGCGTCGGGAATCACAGGCAAAGGGCCTGTCGCGGAGCGGGCCATCGTCCATGAATGGGTGCGTCGGTCCGTCGAGTGGTCCAAGGGCGCCGCGGCGGCACCCTCGCGGTTCGGGGATGCCGAGGCGCGCCGCACGATCGCATGGTCGATTCTGGCTCCACGCGATGGAACCTTCTCCGAGGGCCCCGACGCCGTGGATGATCTAACGGTCATCGGCATGATCTTCCTTATCGACATTGATGGATGGTCGCGATCGGCAAGGATTCAGGTGGTTCTTGGAAGGGATTTCCGAGGTCGCGGGTACTCGCGCGACGCCATGCCGCGGGTGATGACATACGCCTTCGCCGTTCAGCCCACCGGACTGGAGCTCCACCGCATCTGGGTGGGGGTGCCCGAGAAGAACTCGCGCTCCCTGTCGGTGTATCAATCCCTGGGGTTCGTGCCGTCGGGAACCTCGCGCGACGCTTTATGGGATGCGGAGACCGAGAAATACCAGGATCTCGTCGTCATGGACACGCTTGTGGACGAATATGACCCCATCCAGTCATTGGACGCCTTCGGCATGCATGTGATCGAGGACAATCCAGGTGTTCGAGAGGCGATGTGCGCGCATGAGCATTCGATGTCGATAAGTCGTGAGGAGGCCAGAGAGGCGTCCCGGGAACCGACATCCGAGGCATCCGCCACAGGGCAGCGGGAAGATGGCGGTCCGCAGGAAGGTGATGCCGCGGGCGGACGTGGTGATTCTCCACGAAGCCACGGCCGTCGTGGCGGTCGAAAGACGGGCCACGACGGGAAGCTCCACGTGGCGGATCCCTCGATGAAAGATGCGTCTGATGGTCGGAAAACCTCCGGGGGAGTGGATTCGCAGACTTCCGCGGAGCCGCAGCGTGCCGCGTCGTCGTGGCCGTACAGGGAATCGACGGGACGACGGTCGGAGGGCGCGTGGTGGCGTAATCTCGGTCGCGGACGTAAACGGGAATCGGGAGGTCATGATGAGCGCTGAGGATCTGGACAACTACGAGACGGGCGCGGAGCTGGCTCTTTACAAGGAGTATCGTGACGTCATCAAGTTGTTCACCTACGTCGTCGAGACCGAGAGGCGTTTCTATCTGGCCAACAAGGTCGATTTCAACGTTCGCTCGGCTGGACAGGACGTGTACTTCGACGTTCAACTCACCGACGCTTGGGTGTGGGATGTCTATCGGTCGTCGCGTTTCGTGAAGAACGTGAGGATCGTCACTTTCAAGGATGTCAACGTCGAAGAGGTCCAGAAAACCGACATCGACATTCCGGAGACGATAGCCTAGCGTCGTGTTCCGCGGGGCGGATTCCTTCCCCCGGTGGATTTGGGTATTGGCCGTGGTGTCGTTAATCGTGGAAGTTTGGGACAAGTCGCGCCTTTTGATGCGACTTGTGGCATCGACCCGGTAAGGTGGCCGATTATCTGTGCAATGGGAGGTCAGCGTGGGAAAGAAACAGTCGGTCGTGGTCATCGGGGGCGGACCCGCGGGGCTGACAGCGGCCTGGGAGCTCGCGCGTGACGGCGGCCTCCAGCGGTATGACGTCACCGTCCTCGAAGAGACTCGGGAATTTGGTGGAATCTCAAGGACCGTGCGTCATAACGGCAATCGGATGGACATCGGCGGACATCGTTTCTTCTCCAAAGACGACCGGATCATGGATTGGTGGAAGGAGGTCCTGCCATTGCAGGGCGCTCCATCATATGACGACAAGAAGCTCGGCCGCCATCATGACCTTGAGCCAGGTGGTCCGGATCCAGAGAAGACCGACAAGGTCATGCTCAAACGCCATCGTGTGTCGAGGATCTTCTGGAACCACCACATGTTCGACTACCCCATATCGTTGTCGATGAACACGCTGCGCGCGCTGGGATTCCGGCTGACCATGGTCGCAGGCTTCAGCTATCTGAAATCCGTGGTGCACAAGCTTCCCGAGGACAACCTGGAGAATTTCTACATCAATCGATTCGGCCGGAAGCTCTATTCGATGTTCTTCGAGGGCTACACGGAGAAGCTGTGGGGACGTCATCCGCGTGAGATCTCGGCGGACTGGGGAGCGCAGCGGGTGAAGGGTCTGAGCATCATCGCCGTTCTGAAGAACGCCTTCGCCAAGCTCATGCCCAAGAAGCGCGACTCGCACGAGGTCGAGACGTCCCTAATCGAGGAGTTCTGGTATCCGAAGCTTGGACCGGGGCAGTTGTGGGAAACCGTGGAGTCCAATTGCGTCGAAGCGGGGGTCACCGTCCTCACGGATGCCCGTGTCGTCGCGCTCGATCAGAAGGATGGGCGCATCTCTTCGGTTGTGTACCGCAACTCCCAGGGCGAGGAGGCCCGCATCGAGGCCGATCAGGTCATCTCGAGCATGCCTCTTAAGGATCTCGTGAACGCCATCGACGCGTCGGACACTCCGGCGCCCAAGGACATGACGATGGTGGCCAATGGCCTGCCCTATAGGGATTTCGTCACGATCGGTCTTCTGGTCAAGCATCTTCGTCTGAAGAACACAACCGACATCCCCACCCTTGGCGAGCCGCCGATCGTTCCCGACTGCTGGATATACGTGCAGGACCCCGGATATAAGGTCGGGCGCATTCAGGTGTTCAACAACTGGAGCCCCTATCTGGTCAAAGACGTCGACGACACCGTGTGGATCGGATTGGAGTACTTCTGCGACGAAGGTGACGACTTCTGGTCCATGAGCGATGAGGAGGCCACGGCCTTCGCCATTCGCGAGCTCACATCCATGAGGATCATCAACGGCCCGCAGGACGTTCTTGACTCTCATCGTGAGAGGGTGAAGAAGGCCTATCCCGCCTACTTTGACACGTATGCCCGCATGCCTGAGCTGGTGGATTATCTGGATTCCTTCGGCAACCTCTATTGCGTCGGACGCAATGGGCAGCATCATTACAACAATCAGGACCATTCCATGGCAACTGCGATGGAGGCCGTGAAGAACATCGCCACCGGGAAGCGGTCCAAGGACAACGTGTGGTCCGTCAATACGGAGAAGTCCTATCACGAGGAGAAAACGGCCGACTAGTAGCGGTTTGCGGCCGTTTTAGGGGGTCGGGATGCGATTGCCGCCGGGCGCGCGTCCCGGCCTCATCGTTTTCCGAGATCGGTTATGTCATGTCGATGCGTGATGTTGGCGTGTTGCGATGGTCCCCCACGCGGTGTAATGTGTCTTCAGTTCGGCATGGTGTGATTCCGCGCGCCGGGCATTCACAAGCGGCATAGTCCGCATCTTCGTCATAGGGCCTAACGGTGGCGTTCGCCGGAGCATGGCCAAGGAGAGGCATAACCAGTGGCAATAAGCCAGAATCTTGAAGATATGAAGCTTCCTGAGCTCAGGGATCTCGCCCGGCAAATGGGACTTCGTGGTACATCGACCATGCGCAAGCCCGCTCTTGTGCAAACGCTGAAGGCCGCACGCAGCGGAGGCCAGGCGCCGGAGGGAGTCACTGTCGCCTCCCGCGGGCAGCAGGACGCTTCCGTCAACACCAAAACCGTGGTGGGCTCGGAGAAGTCGCCGGCGGCTGGCGAGAAGAAGAGTGTCTCTGATGACGAGACTCCTCGCACGCAGGTCTCCGCCAAGGCGAGTCCCTTCGACTCGGTTCAGGTCCGAACCCCCGTCCCCGATGCGTCCACGCTGGATCATGGGGATCATGGGGATCATGGGGCGTCGGCCGGCGCGGACTCCTCGTCATCGGACAATCAGCAGGACGATTCCACGGCGGCTGCCCCGATGCGTTTGCGTCGGCGAGAGCCCAGAGCATCGAATGGTGGAGAGACGCGCCGCCGTCGGCGCCGCGAATCGGAGGAGGCCCAGCCGGAGGTTCGCGATCTGAGCGATATCCTTGCTGCTCTTCCGGAGGACGGCGATGATTCGTCGGCGCAGAAGAGTGAGCGCGATGAGTCCCGTCGTGGACGTGGCAGAGCGGAGCGTGATCGTGATCGTGAGCGCGGCGCGGGCCGTGAGCGTTCGACGTCAGACCGTCATCCGCGTCGCCGGGGACGCGACAGGTCTCGTGAGGATTCCGAGGAGACGGACGCGAGGTCTGATCGCCGTGACGATTGGCGGGAGTCGCGCCGGGATGACCGTCGCGACGATCACCGCGAGGACCGGCGGGATGACCGACGTGACCAGCCGCGCGAGGAGTCCTCGGACTCTCGTGTTCCCGTGGCCGGCATCGTCGACGTACTGGACTCCTACGCCTTCGTGCGTACATCCGGCTATCTTCCCGGTCCCAACGATGTGTATGTGTCGATGGGGCAGGTCCGCAAGTATGGCCTGCGCAAGGGTGACGCCGTTCAGGGGTCAATCCGGACTCCGCGCGAGGGCGACCGCCGCAACCAGCGGCAGAAGTTCGTTCCGCTGCAATCCATCGACACCATCAACGGAATGAGCGTGGAGGAGGCTTCGCACAGGCCGCAGTTCTCCAAACTGATCCCGCTGTATCCGCAGGAGCGTCTCAAGCAGGAGACGACGCCCAACCGGATCACCGGACGTCTCATCGACATCGTCTCGCCCATCGGCAAGGGCCAGCGAGGCCTTATCGTGTCGCCTCCGAAGGCCGGGAAGACCATCACGTTGCAGAACATCGCGAACTCGATCGCCGTCAATAATCCCGAGGTCCACCTCATGGTGGTTCTTGTGGACGAGCGGCCCGAAGAGGTCACCGATATGGAGCGCACCGTTCAGGGTGAGGTCATCTCATCGACCTTCGACCGGCCAGCGTCCGATCACACCATGGTCGCCGAGCTTGCCATCGAGCGTGCCAAGAGACTTGTGGAGCTCGGCCAGGATGTGGTGGTGCTTCTGGATTCGATGACGCGTTTGGCGCGCGCCTACAACATCGCGGCCCCGGCCTCCGGACGCATCCTTTCCGGCGGTGTGGACGCCCAGGCGTTGTATCCGCCCAAGAAGTTCTTCGGAGCGGCCCGCAACATCGAGAACGGCGGTTCGTTGACGATTATCTCCTCCGCTTTGGTCGAAACGGGATCGAAGATGGACGAGGTCATCTTCGAGGAGTTCAAGGGCACCGGCAATATGGAGCTGCGGCTGAGCCGCGACCTCGCCGACAGGCGTCTGTTCCCGGCCATCGACGTCAACGCGTCGGGAACGCGCCGCGAGGAGCTGATCACACCGAAGGCCGAGCTTCCCATCATCTATCGCCTCCGCCGGCTTATGGGAGGCATGGAACCCGAACAGGCCTATCAGGTGCTGGTTCCCCGTCTTAAGAAGACGGCCTCGAACCATGATTTCCTTGCGGCAATCGTCCAGCAGAGCAATCTGGTGAACAGCAACTGATCTGTCGCCGGGCTCTCGGTTATGAGCCCATAGGACCCCTGTCGAACCATGGATGGTTTCGACAGGGGTCCTTGTCGTCGTTTGTCTGACGCGTGTTCTCCGGTTCAGGGCTCAGTCACGGCCTAGGCCGTGACGCCCAATGTGGATCCATCGATGCCGTGGACATCGGAGGCGCAGGAGGTGGAGAATCGTGCCAGTCGGCGCATCGCCTCCTCGAGCGACCGCTCGTCTCCCGCGTACGACAACCGGATGAATCCGGCCCCCTCCGGGCCGAAGGCCGTCCCCGGCACAACGGCCACGGCGTGCTCATGAAGGAGCCTGCGACAGAACGTCTCGCAGTCCAGTCCGGTGCCCCGCACGTCGATGAACGCGTAGAAGGCGCCCTCGGCCGGAATGAGCTTCAGTGAAGGGGTGTGGCTGATGGCCTCCTCGATGATGGCGCGTTTCCTCAGGTATTCCGCCCTCATGTCGTCGATGGCCTCATCCGTGCCGTTCAAGGCCGCGGTTCCCGCGTATTGCGCCATGGAATTAACCGAGGAATGCATGAGCTCGGCGATTTTCCCGGTCTGGTCAATCACGTCCTTCGGCGCGAGAACGTAGCCGATGCGCCAGCCGGTCATGGCATAGGTCTTCGACAGGCTGTCGACGATGATTGTGCGGTTCCTCATTCCTGGGACGGCGGCGATCGAAGGTGCCGTGGGGACGCCCGGGATGAAGCTGAAGCGGTGGTACACCTCGTCGCTTATGGCCCAGAGCCCGTGGCGCTCGCAGACGTCAGCGATCCGTGCGAGCTCCTCGGCGCTGGTAACCGCACCGGTGGGGTTTCCCGGAGAGTTGATGATGATGGCGCGCGTGTGGTCGGTGACGGCATCCTCGATGTCGTCGGCGTTGAGGTGCATGGCATGGCGGGGGTCAAGCGCCACCATGCGTGGGATTCCGCCGCACATCAGCACCTCGGCCTCGTAGGACGAGAAGAACGGGGAGGGGATGATGACCTCGTCGCCGGGATCTATAAGAGCCTTCAGTGCCAGAAACAGCCCGACGGTGGCGCCTTCCACGGCCTGGACCTCGGTGTCGGGGTCATAGACGAGACCTTTGATTCTGCGGGTGTACACCGCTGCGGCGTCGCGGAACTCCTTTATCCCCAGGATGTTGGTGTAGGTGGTGTGTCCGGCGATGATGGACCGGCACGCCGCGGCGACCACATGATCGGGTGCGGTGTGGCTGGGTTCCCCCACGCATAGGGAGATGGCGTTGGGCATACGGTCCACTTGATCGAAGACGTCCCGGATTCCGGACCGTGGGATGGTTTGGGCATGCTTGGCGATTGCGCGTTGAGACATAGACACCTCGGAAAGATAATGTTGATTAGCGTAGATGACAATAATAATTATTGTAAACGACATTGTGAACAATAGTATTAACAATTCCCTGTGATGCGCTGATCAAAGGACGAACGGTGGGGAGGACATCGTGGCGTCAAGAGGATCAAAGGCGTTTTGGTGGACGGCTATTGTGGGAGCATGGCAGAAAAGCAGTCACGCAGGGCGGGACGGCGTGGGTCGGCGACGGCCCCGGCTCTTGACGACACCGATGTGGCGATCGTGGACACTCTGGAGGCGGATGGAAGGGCCACACTGTCTCAGCTGGCCGAGCTTACGGGCATGTCCGTGTCCGCGGTACAGTCGCGCGTTCGACGGTTGGAGGAGCGCGGAGTCATCACCGGATATAGGGCCGTGGTGGACGGAGAGCTTAGGGGGCTGCCTCTGGGGGCCTTCGTCTCCGTCACCCCTCTGGATTATTCATGCGAGGAGCAGATTCCGGAGATTCTCGGACGTATCGAGGGAGTCACCGCGTGCTATTCGGTAGCGGGTTCCGAAAGTTTTGTCCTCCGCGTGCGGGTCGCATCGCCCAGTAAGCTGGAGGAGCTGCTTAATCGGATCCATCGGGATGTGCCCGTGTCGACCGAAAGCCTGGTGATACTGCAGACCTACTTTGAAAGGTGAGGATAACCGGCATGAATGATTCGGAGGATGGCTGGCGCGACACGACGGTCGACGCCACCGCGGTCGATGGCGATCCCGAGCGGGAGGCCGCGGTTCGGGGCATTGAACGCATTCGGCAGTCCATCGACAACATCGACTCGGCGGTCATCTCGCTATTGGCCGAACGCTTCAAATGCACGTCACAGGTGGGCGTGCTCAAGGCCCGAGCAGGTTTCGCGCCGGAGGACCATCGCCGTGAGGATTATCAGATGGAGCGTCTGACCCGCATTGCGGTCGACGCCGGCCTTGACCCCCAGATCGCGCAGATGTATCGCGAATTTGTGGTCACCGAGGCCAAGAAGCGTCATGAGCGCATAGCGCGGGCCGGAGGGGACCCTGGAGTTCTTGACGTGTGGGCCTAGATTCCGCATGTTAGATGCCTGAATGCTTGATGCCCGGATGCGGAAGTCGCGGGTGAGAAGACTGACGCGCCCGCGGTGACGGTCAAAGGTGCGGTCACCGCGGGCGCGTTGTGTGTGCCGGCCTTTACTTGCGTTTCGCGGGGGGTTCGCCGAGTTCGAACCGAGAGACAGTCACGTCAATGTCCGTTTCGGCGGAGGCTGATTCAGTCGAGTTGGCATGGTCGGCTTCATCCATGGATTCAACCACAGTGACCGTCCCTGTCGCACGGCCAGCCTCGCTGATGTCGCCCAAAGTCTCGCGGATCGCCGTTGCGGCCTGAGGGGACGCGCACAGCGTGGCGCTGAGAATCGGTGTTTTCATCGACACCTTGGCTTCGGATTTCAGCCTGCGTAGAGCTGCCAGGGCCTCGCCGGCGTAGTGGAGCACATCGGGATCCGCGTTTTTTGAGGCCTTCTCGTAGGCCTCCGCCGATGGCCATGCCGCGCGGTGGACGGATCCCTCTCCCGCATGCATCCAGGACCAGACCTCCTCCGTCGCATAGGGGAGGAACGGCGCGAACAGTCTGGCGAAGACATCCAGCACCAGACCAAGAGTGGTGCGCGCGGAAAGAACCGCCTGATCGCTGGGGATGGACCCCGTGGAATCGGCGGTGCCGTAGGCCCTGTTCTTCGCCAGTTCTATATAGTCGTCGCAGAACTCCCAGAAGAAGGTCTCGATCGCCTCCAGCGCCTTGGAATGCTCATAGGATTCGAGGCCATCGGTCGCATCCCTGATGACCTGAGCAAGACGTGCGAGAACAGCGCGGTCGAGAGCCTCGGTGACGTCGGTGACGTTCCACGACACATCCGCCGCCTGGCTCACATGATGGTTCTCGTCCTCGCGTCCAATCGCCAGCGCGAATTTGGTCGCGTTGAGGAGCTTGATCGCCAGCCGCCGACCGATCTTCATCTGACCCTCATCGTAGGTCGCGTCAAGTCCCAGACGGGCCGAAGCCGCCCAGTACCGCACCGCATCGGCGCCGAACTGGCGGATGGGTTTGTCGGGAACGACCACATTGCCCTTCGACTTCGACATCTTCTTATGATCGGGGTCGAGAATCCATCCCGACAGCGTGGCGTGCGCCCAGGGAAGACTACGGTTCTCCAGATGCGCACGGTCGACCGAGCTGAACAGCCAGGTGCGGATGATGTCCTGTCCCTGTGGACGCAGGTCCATGGGGAAGGTCGCGGAGAAAAGCGCCTTGCTGTCCTCATCGGGCTCGGCCCAATGGGTCACGATCTGCGGCGTCAGCGACGACGTCGCCCAGGTGTCCATGATGTCGCTTTCGGCGGTGAATCCGCCAGGCTGATCCCGCTGCGTCTCGTCATAGCCCGCGGGCACGTCGGTGGAGGGATCTATCGGGAGGATCGACTCATCCGGTGTGATGGGATGCGCGTAATCCGGCTCACCGTTGGCGTCCACCGGATACCACAGAGGGAAGGGAACCCCGAAGAAACGCTGGCGTGAAATCAGCCAGTCGCCGTTGAGCCCATGCACCCAGTTCTCATAGCGCACGCGCATGAAGTCCGGGTGGAACTCGAGTTCCTTGCCCCTCGCTATGAGCTCGGCGTTGAGTCGTTCGTCGGTTCCGCCATTGCGCAGGTACCACTGGCGTGAGGTGACGATCTCCAAGGGCTTGTCACCCTTCTCATAGAAGTTCGTCATACGCTTCGTGGGCTTGGGCTCACCGTCGAGGTCTCCGGACTCGCGCAGATGATCGACGACGATTTTGCGGGCCGAGAAGGTCGTCTTGCCTTCGATCTCCTCGAAGACCGAGCGGCCGGAGGCGTCCGTGATCCAATCCGGCACGGACATGATGATGCGGCCGTTGCGCTGGATGATGGGACGGGTGGGAAGTTTGAGGTCTCGCCACCACTCGACGTCGGTGACATCGCCGAACGTGCAGCACATGGCGATTCCGGCGCCTTTGTCCATCTCCGCCGCCGGGTGGGCGAGGATCGGAACGCGCACGTTGAACAGAGGGGATGTGACCTCCTTGCCGAACAACTCCTTATACCGGTCGTCCTCGGGGTTCGCGATCACTGAGGTGCAGGCGGCGAGGAGCTCCGGGCGTGTCGTCTCGATGTACAGCGGAGTGCCGTCGTCGAAACGGAAGGCGATTCTATGGTAGAAGCCCGGATATTCCCGGCTCTCCAGCTCGGCCTGGGCTACCGCGGTCTGGAAGGTCACGTCCCATAGACCCGGCGCGTCTTTCTGATACGCCTCGCCGCGGGCGAGGTTGCGCAGAAAGGCCTTCTGGGCGACCCGCTGCGGATGCTCTCCGATGGTGTGGTATGTCTGGGACCAGTCGATGGAAAGTCCCAGGGACTTCCACAGTGCTTCGAACTGCTTCTCGTCCTGGGCCGTCAGGCGCTCGCAAAGCTCAATGAAATTCCGTCGGCTGATGGGAACCTGATCGCGCGCCTCGATTTTCTTTCCCTCGGTCCCCTCGAAGGGCGGCTTGAAGTCGGGATCGTACCGCAGGGAGGTGTCCACCCGCACCCCGTAGTAGTTCTGAACGCGGCGCTCGGTGGGCAGCCCGTTGTCATCCCATCCCATCGGATAGAAGACGTCGTATCCCCTCATACGCTTGTACCGTGCTATCACATCGGTGTGCGTGTAGGAGAAGACATGTCCCACATGAAGATGCCCGGACACCGTCGGTGGCGGAGTGTCGATCGAGTAGACGGCCTTGCGGTCACGTGTGTTGCGGAAGCGGTAGACGCCGGATTCCTCCCAATCGTCACGCCATTTGTCCTCGAGTCCGTCTACTCCGACCTTGTCGGGAAGCGGTGTCAGATGAGCGGATATGGAGGTGTCCTTGCCCTGTTCAGTCATATCGGCAAGTCTAGAAACCCGCGGTGACAACGGGCGTTCTAGGATTTGCTCAGGTCGGCGAGGTCGATACGCTCGTTGGTCATATTCGTCGGATAGCCGGTTACCCCGTCTCGTGCGACCACGAGTCTTTTCTGGGCGTACAGCCACGCGGCCGCGGCGTCCTTGCTAACGGTCGAGGCGAGGGCTCCCATGTCCTTCTCGTAGGCGGCGGCACTTGTCGCGGTGTTCGCCTGCGCGTAGAGCTTCTGCGCGTCGGAGTTCTGATATTGGAATACGGGATCCTTGGATCCGTAGCGGCCCATGTCGGTGGTGCCGTTCTCAATCACGAGGGCCATCGCGAAGCCGCCCGAGGCAAGCGCCTGCGACATACGTGAGTCGGCGACGACCTTCGTGGTGATTCCATATCGTCCGTTCGCGGACAGCTGCCCCACAATAGTCTTGGCCAGAGAGGAATACGACTTGGGGACAAGGAACACGGCGTTCGAGAGGTATGACGTTCCGTAATAGGTCAGCATCGACTGCGCCTTGGCCGTGTTATGGGGGAAGAGGCCGGTCAAATCTCTATACCCCGGTTCCAGAGGGCTGAGCGGTCCCCCCAACGCGCTGTCGGCATCGTCGCGTGATTTGACGATGGCCGAGGTGTCGATGAGATACCGTGTGGCCTGACGGACCAGAAGGTCGGAGAACATGGATTCGGTATCGAAGTTGAAGGCGAGAAGAACCTTGGATGTCGTCGCTCCACTGACCACATGAACGTCGGCAAGGGATCCGATCCTTGTCGACGATACGGTCGCCGAAGGGAAGGCGGCTTGGATGTCGTTGTCCTCCAATGCGTCGAGAAGGGCGTCGTCGTCGGAAAAGTAGTCCACGGTGATCTGTGACGTCTTGGCGGCGGAGCCCCAGTAGTCGCGGTTGGTCCGGAGCACGATCCGCGATCCGCTTTCGAAGTCGGTGACGGTGTATGGGCCGGATCCCACCGCCGTGGAGGAGTGGTTATACGACGCGTCCTGGTCGTAGACGATTCCGGCCTGTCCGGACAACGATCTGAGCAGCGTGGGGTCGGGGGAGGACAACCTGATGGTCACGGTGGTGTCGTTCACCGCGGTGACCGACGACAGCGACGATAACGATGAGGATCCCGCATAGCCTTTGGAGATGATGGAGCGCAGCGACCACACCACATCCTCGGCATCCAGCACGTGTCCGTTGGAGAAGCGCAGATTGGAGCGAAGCGTGAGAGTGTATGTCAAAGCGTCGGAGGACACCTTCCAGGATTTCACAAGACCGGGTCTGACGGCGTTCGACTCGTTTCTGGTCGTCAGCGTCTCATAGACGTTGCCGATGAGGATGCGGGACGCCTGCTCGTTGTCCTTACGGATGTCTAGGGACGTCGGCGCGTCGAGGAGGCCCACCGACATCGTCGAATAATCGTTCAGCGGGGATGTGATCGACGTGACAAACCGTCCGGAAAGCGCGCTCCAGCCCACCCAGACCAGAATGAAAAGGGCGGTCGCGACGCCGATGAAAACGGCCCATCGACGAGTTCCGTCATGTGTTGTGTGTCGAGCTCCCATACCCATGAGTCTAGAGCCGAGGCGCGCCCATCGTCGCTTCCGGAGGAGCGGAGGGGCAGGTGCGCGCCAGCGGGCAGTCGCCGCACAACGGCTTGCGCGCGTGGCAGACTTGCCGGCCGAGAATGATCAGCCGGTGTGAGAGGTTCGTCCACTCCTCGGGTGGGAAGTTCCTTGTGATCTCCCTTTCAATGGCCACCGGATCGGGTGACGGTTTTCTCCAATCCGACCGCCAGCGTAGACGCCCAGTCACTCTGGTCACATGCGTGTCCACTGGGAATCCGGGAATGCCGAAGGCGTTGCCAAGGACGACGTTCGCGGTTTTGCGCCCCACGCCCGGCAGTGCCGTCAGCTCATCCATGGAGTGCGGCACAACGCCGTCGAAGCGTTCGACGAGCATCGTGGACATCGCCAGAAGATTCCGCGCTTTGGCATGGTAGAAGCCCAGAGGATGGATGATGTCCTCGACGTCCTCGGGGTCGGCCTGGGCGAGGTCGGCGGGCGTGGGAAAGCGTGAGAACAGAGTGGGGGTGACGGTGTTGACCCTTTTGTCCGTTGTCTGCGCGCTGAGGATCGTGGCCACCAGAAGCTCGAACGGCGTTCTGAAATCCAGTGCGCAACGTGGAGAGGGAATCATTTCCCGCAGGATGTCATATTCGGAATGCATGCGGTCGAGCCGTGCCCCACGTGTCTCGCGTGGCATTCGCGCGCGGCTCACTCGTCCGATGCCGACTTGTTTGGGGACGCCGTCTGGTCGGCACGTCCGAGCGCGTCGGAATGATCGTCGTTTGGTGGATCGAAGCGGTATCCCACATTGCGCACGGTTCCTATGAGATGCTCGTATTCGCTGCCCAGCTTGGCGCGCAGACGACGAACGTGGACGTCGACCGTCCGGGTGCCGCCGTAGTAGTCGTAACCCCATACCTCCTGCAGAAGCTGGGCGCGTGTGAACACCCGACCAGGATGTTGCACGAGGTATTTCAGAAGTTCGAACTCCTTGAAGGCGAGATCGATGGGCTGGCCGTGGAGGCTCGCCGTATATCCCTTGGTGTCCACGACAAGATCGCCGGATCGGATCTGGCCATCCTCCACCTCGACGCCATCCTCGCTCGACGGCCGGTTTTCCATGGACGGCGAGTTTCCTCGTTCCGACACCAGTCGGAGACGACCCTCCACCTCGGCCGGGGATGCGCTCGCCACCACAACGTCGGCGATCCCCCACTGGGAGTTGACTACGGTGAACCCTCCTTCGGTGAGGATGAGGACGATGGGCGTGGACAGTCCCGTGGCGTGAATCAGGCGGCATAGGGTTTTCGCCGTAGCCAGATCGTCTCGCGCGTCGAGGAAAAGAATCGTGTTCTCCGGCATCTTCACCAAGCTCGCCGCGTCCATCGGCAGGACGCGCACCCTGTGCGACAGGAGCGCGAGGGAGGGAAGCACTGACGCGGGATCCCCCGCGAACGTCATCAACGTCAGATCGGTCACGTCGGCTGCCTCCGTCACGGAATGGTTAATTGTGAGCACAAACTATATGACATCTCGGTTGCCAACAGATGTCGTGGTTCGGGTTTCGACGGTCCCGACAATTGTATCCGCGGGGAGGGGACACCCTGATGGTTTCGTTCGACGACCGTATGTGAGGGCCGGAGCGTATTGTGGCGAATGTGTGAATATGTGGTGCGCGTATGTCGCGGATCGCCTGCGGGAAGGTGTGGTTTATGGAATCCAAAGCCGTGGATGCACGGCATTCCGCATTGAGGGTCGGATTGCCGGTTGTGGCCTTTCAGTGTCTTGCCATGGCGTTGTTGGTCGTGGCGGCGCTTCTGGGTTCGCGTCCCTATGGCGCGTTGGTTGCCCAGACGGTTGTTGTTGTTCTGCTGCAGGGAGTTTTCCTCGTTTTTTGGCCACTCCGCGCGACGGCAGTGGATCGTGTGCTTGGGGCGTTCGCTGGAGTCGCGTCGACCGTGGTGGCATGGCTGTGTGTGCTTTCCGATGCGGGGGATCGACCGTTAAGATATCCGGCCGTCACCACTTATGGTGGCGGATTGACCAGATACGGGTCATGGGCGATGGCCGTGGTGGTTCTGATGGTCGCCGCGGTTGTGGTGGCCTTCGCGCGTCAGATGCTTCGTGAGGAGAGGGCGCACCTAGTAAGGTCCCTGTCGCACGCGATTCTCAGCGCGGTGATTTGCGTGGGAGCGGCCGGATGGCTGTTTCTTCCCGCGCTGGTCGATCTGGCCAAGCGGTCGGGATATGGGGCATGGCTGATTCCTGTTGCCGTGGTCGTCGTGCTTGTCGTTCAGGTCGTGCTGGCGATGGCGTGGTGGGCGGATGCCGATCCCGATCCATCTGCGCGGAAGCCGTGGATGGGAACGGCCGCGATGCCGGTTGCCATAATGGGGTATCTAATCTTTGCCGCGGCGTTTCTCATCCCACTTCTGTGATTGCCTGACGCAAGGAACACGCCATTCCCGTCCAAGTCTGATCCGAGCGTTTGCCGAGTCCGTCCGCGGAGGTCCGTCCGTCCCGTTTGGTCGGTTGTTCGGTTACATGGCAAAAACGTGACGGCCATCTCGTACATATGCCGAGACGGCCGTCACGTTTTTGCTGGGGGATGTCAGTCCCGGTGCCGGTGGGTCACTTCGATTCCGCCAGCCGTGCACGCGAGGCCACGATCTGCTTCTCGGCCTCGTCGACTCCCGCCCAATAATCCCCGGGCTGGACCTCCTTGCCGGGCTCCAAGGCCTTGTACTGCTCAAAGAAGTGCTTGATCTCGGCCTTGTGGAACGAGTTCACGTCGTCGATATCCTTGATGTCGTCGAAACGAACGTCAGCCGGAACGCACAGCACCTTGTCGTCGCCGCCTGCCTCATCGACCATGTGGTACAGGCCGACCGCGCGGCACTTGACCACACAGCCGGGGAACACCGAGTTCGGGATCATCACGAGGGCGTCGAGCGGGTCTCCGTCCTCGCCCAGCGTGCCATCGATGTAGCCGTAGTCGTCCGGATATCCCATGGATGTGAACAGGGTGCGGTCCAGAAAGACGCGCCCGGTCTCATGGTCCACCTCGTATTTGTTCTTGGAGCCGCGGGGAATCTCCACAACGACGTTGAAAGTCTCAGCCATGCCACTCTCCTTTTGGTGTGATTGACGATAATCCGTTCACACCTTACCTCCGACCCCGGTCGTGTCTCACGCGTCGGAGCATCCGCGCGTACCCGGGCTTTCGACCACATGATCCCATGGTCGCGTCCACGTCATGCCACGCGTGGAACCCTCGTCGATGGGCCTTCGATCCCTGCGAAGGACATCGACGAAAGGATGGAGATATGAATGCGCGCATGAAACGCGGCGCCGCCATGTTCGCGGCCATTGTTCTTGCGATGGCGCTCGCTGTGGTGGCAGTGCTGACGGCGGGTGCCGCAACTGAATCGGAGACACTGACCTCGACTGTGTTCAACGGGGATTATTCCCTGCGACACGTGTCCAACGGCCGCAACCTGTTTCTGGGAGCGATAGGGGTGGATTCCCGCGGTCGGAAATATTATTGTGTCGAGACCTCCCAGATCACGGACTTCCGCATAACCGGGTCCACTCGTATGACGGGGGATGATGCCGCGCGACTCGCTTGGCTGCTCGACGCGTATTCCGACACGAAGGATGCCGCAACGCATGCGGCATTGGCTCTTCTTGCCCATGATCACCATGATGTGGACGTCGCACAGTGGAAGGTTGACCGCGCGGCTTTGGTGGAAAGATATCCGGACGTTCCCGCAAAGGCCGCGAGTCTGTGGGATGAATCGCGTCTGAGGGCTCCCGTGTCCGTCAGAGTCTCCAACGAATACGCGGATTCACTGAGGTCCGGGGCGGTGTCGGTGTCCGTGCACAATGTCGAGGGAGGGTATGTGGAGGGAGTTCCCTATCGATTGGTCCTCAAGGGTGGTGCCACATTTGAGGACGGGGAGTCCGCCTTGTCCGGCGTCAGCGGCACGGCGGCGAAGTCGCATGCATGGACCGCCTTGACGCGGGGAACCGCGTCCGTCACAGCCGCCATCGACGTGGCTCGTCTCGATTGGGTCGACGGTACGCAGGACCTCGTCAGATTCGGGGGGAACCATGAGGCCTCCGCCGTGGTCGATTTCGACGTTCGCAAGGATTTCGTGCCCACGATTCGCACAACGGTTTCCGACAAGGTCGTCGATGCTGGTGATGTCGTCGATGATGTCGTCACGTCAGGTATGGCCGAGGATGGCGGGTCATGGAAGACGGAAATGCGATTGGATGCCCAGGGATGGTATTTCGAAGGAATCGCGGTTGAGGACCGCGGAAAGCCGATCCATTCGACCGAGGGCGAGAGCGCCAAGGACTTCCTTGACCGTCTCGCGGAGGAGGGATATGAGCCATCGGGGTATTCCACGGCCTCTTTCACGGCACCCGGCCAGATCGTCACGGCGCGCGCCATGACCACTCCCGGCGGCTCCGTGCCGTATACGGCGAAGGCAGCGGGCATCGGCACGTGGGTGTGGGCGTTCAGCAGGGAGTCTCTCAGCGCGCAGGCGGCCGAATATGTGACCGATGATGTCGTGTCTTCTTTCCTTGACGTCTCGGAGACGCTGTCGGTCCGCTCCACGGTGGATGTCCGATCGGTGGTGACTGAGCATACGACCGTGGAGGGCTCGGAGATCAGCGACACCATCACCGTCTCCGGTTTCCCCGATGATCATGGGGATTTTGCCGGTGACTCAGCGATCGGCTTGGATGCTGATAATCCTGATGCCACAGTCAGCGTGTGGTGGGCGGGGGATGTGGATGACCCCGACAACAACGAGGACTATCGACCACAAGGCGATGAGGTTCCGCAGGAGGATGACCACCATCGTCTGATCGGAACGTGGATGTATTCGGCGCGCAACGGTGTGATCCGTGTTGGCGGCGGAGCCCCCGACGCCAGTGGGGAGGCTGTCACGATCACTGCGGAGAACAGCGGGTGGTACGTCTTTGTGTGGTCCTTTGCGGGTGACGACCGTGTCGCGCCGACGTCAAGCTCCTACGGGGACGCCTGGGAGAGGGTGCGGGTGTGGCCTGTTCCGGAATCCCCCTCATCCCCTGAGGATGAGACGGCGAAACGGGTGGAGATCGTGACGTCGGTGGATCCGGACTCGGTTGATATCGGGGAGGGTTTTCTCGACCGCGCGACCGTCACTGGGGATGTTCCTGATGGTGCGGTGGTCCGGTTCACCGCATATGAGGCGGTCGATGAGGGGGTGGATCCGGGCCTCAATGGAAAGCTTCTGGATGGGGTGGAGGTTCCTCTCGACTGCGCGCAGGGGGCTGAGGGTTGCCTGGCGGTCAGTCCCCAGACGCGCTCATCCCGCGCCGGATTGGTCTACTGGAGCGCCGTTGTGCTGTCCTCGGAGGGTGACGTCCTGGCGTCGCACGAGTTGGGGGTGCCCGGTGAGGTGGTCACGGTTCGTGAAAAGTATGATGCCCCGACGTTGGCTGCGGCCGGTTCCTCCAGTGGAGCGCCTGTCGTGGTGGCGGTTGCTTCCGGCGTCGGCGGTGTGCTCATTCTTCTGGCCGTGTTCCGCGCTCGTCGCCGCCGCCGCTGATTTCGGGTGGGTCGGTGATGTCGGATGGGCTGACGGTGTTCGTGTGACGCCGTCAGCCCATTGCGTCAGCCCATTGGATATGCGGGTGTTGTGGCGCTGCTCCGCTGCTGCGCTGCCCGCAGGTGGACTCGAGGGCGTCTCCGGGATCTCGCCGGGTCGTGGAGACGCCTTCGGTCAAGGCTGCGGATGGAAGGTCCTGGATGCCGGGGCCGGGGGACGAGGATTGAGGGCCGGGGGTCGAGTTGCGATCCTCGATTATGGTGATATGGTTAGTTACATGACCAACTAAGTAATGAGCATGTCCATTAATGACGTTGGCCGTGCCGAGAAGGAGATCGCGATGGATTTTGCCGAACAGAGCGGAGTCGCGCTCTATCTGCAGGTCGCCGACCAGCTTGAGGAGCTCATCATCAGTGGCTCGGTGTCTGAAGGCGAACGCGTTCCTTCGACCACGGAGATATCCACCACCTACCGCATCAACCCGGCGACCGTGCTCAAGGGCATGGGCCTTCTGGTGTCGCGAGGATATCTCGAGAAGCGCCGGGGCATGGGCATGTTCGTCACCCCCGGAGCACGCGGGCGGCTCGTCGAATCCCGGCGGCGGGAATTCCTTGACAAGGCCGTCCCCGACCTTGTGGCCCAGGCGCACGATCTGGGCATCACCACGGATGGCCTGATCCAGGCAATCAAAGGAGCATCATCATGACCACACTCAGTGTCGAGCATCTGCGAAAGCGCTATGGCGGCACGACCTGTCTGGACGATGTCAGCATGACGTTCGAGGGGCCGGGGATCCATGCCTTGCTGGGACGCAACGGCGCGGGGAAGTCGACGCTGCTTAACATCGCCGCGAACAGGGTTTTCCCCGACTCGGGGGCGATCCTCCTTGACGGCGAGAGAGTGACGGAGAACGAGGCCGTCCAGGACAGGATCACGCTGATGAGCGAGGACAATCTGTTCCCCTCGTCCATGAGGATGCGTGACATCGAGACGAACGTCCGACGCTTCGCGGGCTCGTTCGATGCCAAGCTGGCGAACAGGATGTCGGAAGTCTTCGACATGGACCGCTCCATGAGGTTCTCCTCGATGTCGACCGGTCAGCGAAGCGTCGCCAAGCTCATCATCGCGCTGTCGTCGCCGGCCGACGTGGTTCTTCTGGACGAGCCCGTTCTGGGTCTGGACGCCACGAATCGCGATGAGTTCTCGCGGGTGCTGATGGAGACCTATGCTCATCGTCCGAGGCTGATCATCGTGTCCACCCATCTCATTGAGGAGATCTCCACTCTTGTGGAGAGCGCGGCGATCATCGACCGTGGGCGTGTTGTCGCGTCCGGAAGCGTCGAAGATCTCGAGACGATGGTCTGGAAGGTCTCCGGCCCCCGCCGGGCGGTCGACGCGGCCATAGGGCATCGGCGCGTGCTGCGGGTGGAACGGCTGGCGGCGTCGGCGAACGCCTACGTCATGGGACGGCCGCGGACGGATGTGCCCGATGCCCGTGTGTCACCGCTGGGACTGCAGGAGGCGTTCGTCGAACTGACCCGCCGTTCCGCCGACCTTTCCGACGGTCGTGCGTCGGTGAGGCCCGATGCGGGGATGGATGCCACAGTGAAGGATTCGCCACGAGCGGAGGAGTCATGATGACGGGAGAAGCTGCAATGATCGGAGAAACTGCAATGGCCGGGGGAGTTGCGGTGGCGAGCGTTCGGGCACGACATCTGTCGGCAGGGATACGGTACCAGATGTCATGGCGCATGCGGTCCGTGGGGATCTATCTTGTCTTCTTTCTCCTCTTCGCCGTCGCCATTCCGGTGATGGTGTCCGTATTCGCGTCCGCCGTGAGCGGCGATGGATACGTCGACGCGATGACCCCGGCGGTCATCTTCAGTCTGATAACGGGCATGATCGGGGCGCGGTCGGACTTCCGCTTCCTCCTGTTCAACGGTCTCACGCGGACCGGGGTCTTCGTCTGCACCGTCATCTCCACGGTGCTGGCGTCCGCAGTGACCGCCGTGGCGGCCGTGGCATCCCGGCTCCTTCTCTCGATTGGAGGGCTGCCGGTACGCGTCGGACTGCTGGGCGCCGATCAATATGCGGCCGGAACGGGCGGGGCGGGCGACGCCGACATCACTTTTTTCTCCTTCACCTTTTCCGGAGGGACGTCGGATGATGCCGCTTCGGTGGATTCGGTGCCCATAGTCATCCACGGACCCGGTGTCGCCGTCATGGTGCTGGTGACGTTTCTGATCATCCTGGCCATGTCCTCGTTGGGGGTGCTTATCGGCGTGGTGATGTCGCGGCTGGGCAGGCGCGGCCGTCTGATAGCCGCCGTGGCGGTGGTCTTGGCCCCCGCGCTGGTCGGCTTCCTCCTCAGCCGCATGGATGCTATGGTGCTGGCCCGGAGGCTTGAGGGTTTTGGATCGTTCTTCCTGGGCATCGGCGCTGATGGCACGCTGGACGCCGGGCCGTTGTCCGTGACGCTGCTTGTCCTGATCGCCGTCTTCTCAGCGCTGGCGTGGCTTGTGGGCCGGCGGCGCGGGGTGGATCGCGTCGTGCGGGAATAGAGCGATGGGGGTGGTCGCGGTGTCCGATCCGATGGGTGTATGACCGGGCGGGAAGAGGCCAATGCGCCTGGCTGATGATTCGGACGTGCCGCGAGAATCCAGGGAACGTTTCCGCGACTGTGCGTACTTTTGTGCGTACCCAAGGGCCCGCGGGGAAAAACAATGGCGCGACATCGTTGATATCGCGCCATTCTGGTAGCGGGGTCAGGATGTGAACCTGAGACCTCTGGGTTCGAACTCCTGCAGAAGGTACGGCCAGCATTCAAGGAAGGCGCAATCAGCGTGAAGACGCTATGGTCTTTTATCACCCGATTCCCCTACATGCCACGGCTACTCGATCGCTCTGTGCTCAACGCAGCCATCGAAGGCGTGCCAGAGTTGAACGGGCTTGATGGGGAACGATTCGCCGTTGCCGACAGGAGAGACCCTGACACAGGTCGATTCCTTGGTTTGGTTGTCCCCGGGCGCAGTGAAATGGGAGATGGCGCGCAGGTGAGTAGCGCGCATATTCATGTTACCGATGCCACACTCATAGTGGAC
>NZ_CASEXV010000074.1 GCF_949292005.1 uncultured Bifidobacterium sp.
ACAACACGCTGGAGATGTCACACACAACGGTCAGGAAAACTAGTAGGGTGGATGGTGTGCGCCCGGAATACCATCGGACGCGCGAAAAATGCACACGAACAGGAGTAGGCAAGCATATGCGTAAAGCCAAAATCGTCGACACCATCGGTCCCGCTACCGAATCGCTGGAGAACATCACCAAGCTCGTCGAGGCCGGAATGGACGTCGCGAGGCTCAATCGTTCGCACGGAACCCCTGAGGATCACCTCAAGGTATACAACAACGTCCGTGAGACTTCCAAGGCCACCGGCCGCAATGTGGCCGTTCTGGTCGACCTCCAGGGTCCGAAGATCCGCTGCGGCTTGTTCAAGAAGAACGCCGACGGCGAGGATAAGGTCCAGCTCAAAGCCGGACAGGAATTCATCATCACCACCGATGACGTCGAAGGCGACGAGACGATCACGTCCACCACATTCAAGGGACTGCCAGGTGACTGCCATGCGGGCGACCCCATCCTGATCGACGACGGCAAGGTCCGCCTTGAGGTGACCAAGGTCGAGGGGAACAACGTCCACACCAAGGTCGTGGTCGCGGGACCGGTGTCCAGCCACAAGGGGATCAACCTTCCCGGAGTCGCCGTAAGCCTTCCGGCTCTGACCGACAAGGATGAGGCGGATCTGCGCTGGGGAATCCAGACAGGCGCCGACATCATCGCCATGTCCTTCGTCCGTTTCGCCACCGACATCGACCGCGCCCACGAGATCATGGACGAGGAGGGACGCCGCATTCCGATCGTCGCCAAGATCGAGAAGCCGCAGGCGGTGGAGAACCTTGAGGAGATCGTCAAGTCGTTCGACGGCATCATGGTCGCGCGTGGTGACATGGCCGTCGAGATGCCCTTCGAGGAGGTTCCTCTGGTCACGAAGCGGTGCATCGAGCTCGCGCGTCAGTATGCGAAGCCGGTCATCGTCGCGACTGAGGTTCTTGGTTCCATGGTCCACTCGCCGGTTCCATCCCGCGCAGAGGCATCCGATTGCGCGAACGCCATCCTTGATGGCGCGGACGCGACCATGACCTCCAACGAGACCGCCGTGGGCGACTATCCCGTGGACACGGTCAAGACGATGAGCCGCATCTCCGGTTATGCCACCGAGCACGGCTACGACCGCATCCCCAACCTCAAGAACCTTGACATGTCAAGCACCGGAGCCGTGTCGTCGGCCGCTGTGGATCTTGCCGACAAGCTCAACGCCAAGGCCATCGTGGCGTTCACCCAGACCGGCAGCACCGTCCACCGCGTCTCACGAGAGCGTCCGGCCGCGCCGATCTACGGCATCACGAACAATGCGCACACGTTCCACTGGCTCGCTCTCAGCTGGGGCACGGAGGCGTTCCTTGTCGAGGAGGATTACCACGACAAGAGCCGCAAGGATCTGATGACCTATACGGATGAGGTTCTTCGTAACGCAGGAAAGGTCTCCAACGGAGATAAGATCGTCGTCCTCAGCTCGGCACAGGGCGATCATCAGCCTGGCCGCACTGACTCGATCTACGTCCACACGGTTGGCGCCTGCGACGACTGATCGCCTTTGTTCTGCGGCGGGCATCCTCACCGGATTATGTGAGGGTGCCCGCCGCGCTATTTCATCTAGTGTTTATCTGTTTATCGCGCCGTCTACTGCGCCGAATCGGCTGTTTTCGGATGCCTCAAACCATCGTGCAGACGCATGATGGCGATGATTGATTTGGCGTCGATGATGATTCCTCGAATGACCATGTCATAGGCTTCCGCGGGGGAGACAAGACGGACATTGGAGCGTGGGGACTCCGGGCCGATCGCGGTTCGGTCCGTGGCCGTGAGGTCGGTGGCGTAGAACAACGATGTGTGCTGCGTGGAGAAGCTTGGCGTGTTGAGGAAACGCATGAACTGCGACACGTGGGCGGCGTCGAAGCCGGCCTCCTCCTTGAGCTTGCGCAGGGCGACATCCAGAGGCTTCTCGTGTTCCAAGCGGGCATGCCCGGCGGGAATCTCCAAGGTCCATCGATGGCTCGGCAATCTGTATTGCTCGACGAGCGGAATGCTTCCATCGGCCGTCTGGGCTATGACTCCGATGGTGTCGCCATGCTTCTCCCGAAGGATGAGACGTTTGAAGGTCTCGGATTCGGATGAGCTGAGCGCGAGCTCCTCCACCGTGAAATAATGGCCGTCGATCAGCTGCCTACGTGATTGCTCCCTCACCGGTGCGGGACGCCAAGGATCGAATCTCCGATAGGTTCGTGTGCTCATTCCAACTCCAACTCCTCATGACGAGGCGGGTGCGGTGATTGAGAGCCGACCGCCGCGCCCTCTGATCTCTTTCTTCGTATTCTAGGGCCACACCACGTGAAACGCCGTGGGCACAAGACCGGATGACGCCGCCCGATGACGGCGACACACGTCGTCTAGGGTGCTGATATGCTTATCTGCGTGATGTGCGCAGCGGTCATGTGACCGCGCGCTCCTCGCCCCTGTATCCCAATTGGTAGAGGAAGCAGCCTCAAAATCTGCACAGTGTGGGTTCGAGTCCCACCGGGGGCACGTGCGAGTGGAAGGGGCGCCAGGTCGTCGCCGATGCCGGAGCGCGGATCCATCGTCCGTTGGAAAGAGGTTGATATGCCCGCAAGGAAGAGGAACGGCGAATCAGCGGCCGGTAGGGATGGGGTTCTCACTCCTGAGGAGATCGAGGCAGCGGCAACGCGTGATGACGCGTCCGATGCTGCGCCGGAACATGCTTCGTCGTTCAAGCCGACGGTCGTCGTGGCCGAGGACGAGTCGGTCAATCGCATGGATCTCGTCGCCATGCTTGAGGACAACGGGTATGAGGTCGTCGGTCAGGCCGCGAATGGCGAGGAAGCGGTTGAGCTGACGCGCAAGCTGCGTCCCGACGTGGTCTGCATGGATGTGAAGATGCCCCGCATGGATGGCATCACCGCGGCAGGAACGATCTGCGACGAAAACATCGCTCCCGTGGTCATGCTCACGGCCTTCTCGCAGACGGATCTGGTGAAGAAGGCGACAGGCGCCGGCGCCATGGCGTATGTGACGAAGCCCTACGAGGAATCGAAGCTTCTTCCGGCGCTTGAGGTCGCGATGGGCCGTTTCAGCGAGATCAACGATCTTCTCGATAGCGTGGAGGCCAGTGATCGACGCCTTCGGGAGGCCGAGGACAGTCTTCGCGTCGCCGAGGAGAAACTCCACAAAAGCGAGGAGACGCTCGAGGAGCGCAAACTTGTCGATCGTGCCAAGGGCCTTCTGATGGACAAGGCCGATTTCTCGGAGCAGGGCGCGTTCCGGTGGATTCAGAAAACGTCGATGGACCAGCGCATTCCCAAGAAGAGGCTCGCGTTGGCCATCATTGCCAAGTACGGCGACCCCAAGGAGGACGATGGCCCAGAGGACGAGCGATAGCTCCATCGACAAGGGGAACAAGGCCGTCCCGGACGGGGGAACTCTCCTCGTCGTCGACGGCCATTCGTTGGCTTTCAGGGCCTTCTTCGCGCTTCCTGTGGAGAATTTCAGCACATCGTCGGGTGTTGCCACGAACGCCATCTGGGGATTCGCCACCATGCTCTCGCAGGTCATACGGTCGGAGAAACCGGATCATCTTGCTGTGGCGTTCGACGTGAAAGGTGGCACCTTCCGCAACACGCTTCTTCCCCAATACAAAGGCACGCGCGACGCGGCCCCCGAGGAGCTTCTCGTCCAGCTTCCACTCATTCAGCGCATGCTTGAGGCGCTTGGGGTCACCTACATCGAGAAGCCCGGGTATGAGGGCGATGACATCATCGGCACGCTCGCCAGCATGGGTGAGGCCGAGGGGCTTCGGACACTGGTCCTCTCCGGCGATAGGGATGCCTTCCAGCTCATCGACGACAGCGTCACGGTTCTCTACCCCGGGCATCATTTCAAGGACCTTCATCACATGACGCCGGATGCGGTCATGGAGAAGTATCACGTCGCCCCCGCGCAATACCCGGATCTGGCGGCGTTGAGAGGCGAGACGTCGGACAACATTCCCGGGGTCCCCGGAGTCGGCGATGGATTCGCGGCGAAATGGATCGCGCAGTACGGGTCGCTTCAGGGAATCGTCGAGAACGCGGAGTCGATCGGCGGCAAGAAAGGCCAGTCGCTGAGAGACAACATCGATCAGGTTCTTCTCAATCGCAAGGTCAATGCGCTGGTGCGGGATCTGGATTTGGGGGTGGCTGTCGACGATCTGACCTTCGGACGCCCGGACAGGCCCGCGCTCACCAAGCTTTTCGCGGAGCTTGAGTTCGGTGAGAGGACCATGCGCAAGGTTCTCGAGGCCTTCGACTCCGGGGATGCGGATGCGACGCCGGTTGGCCAGGCCGCGGTGGAGCTGGACGTTCCGCGGTTCGATGTGATTCAGACACCGGACGATCTGCGTGCGTGGGCGAAAGAGGTCCTTCCCGCCGGTTCTGACGTGGAGGACTCCATCTCGGCGGAAGCGGACGATGGCGATGACGCGATTCTCTCTCCCGCGGAGAATGGATTGCCGGTGATTGATTCCGCGTCAGGCACGCCGGCGGTCGACTCTGCCATGACCGTGTACGCGCAGGGGGACGCCAAGCCGGGTGCGACAAGGCTGGATTGCGTGGTTCTGCTGTTCGATGGTCGGGCCGCCGTCATCGAGACACGGGAGGGCAGCTGCACATCCCCGATGTCCGATGTGATCAACGATGCCTTGTCCCGTTGGAATGGTCGGATAATCACTCATGGGTACAAGGAGCATCTGCACATGCTGGGAGCATGTGGGGTTCGGATGCCGAGGCCCGTGTTCGACACCAAGCTTGGCGCGTATCTTGACCAGCCTGATTTCCATGCGGACACTCTGGAGCAGTGCGCCGCGCATTTTCTTGATATCCATTCGGACGAGGATGTCGAGAAGCCGGCGCAGGGAGTCTTGGACATCGACGGATTGTCGGGGGAGAACGCTGCCGATGACGACGGGGGCCGTGCCGTGGCGCGTGCGCGCATCGTCCGGCAGGCGGCGATGGTTCGTGGGCTCGCGCGACGACTGGCCGCTGTGCTGGACGAGAGGCATCAGTATGGGCTGCTCACGACCATCGAGCTTCCCACGTCCCAGGCGTTGCACGGCATGGAGGTCGCCGGCGCCCGCGTGGACGCGGCGCGCATCGACGATCTTCTGCGGCAGTTCACGGCGGATGCCGAGCAGGCGCAGCGAATCGCCTGGGACGCGGCCAGACGCGAGGTGAATCTGCAAAGCCCCAAGCAACTGCAGAGCGTGCTTTTCGACGATCTGGGACTGCGTCCCACCCGCAAGACGAAAACGGGGGCACGGACGACCAGCGCGGCCGCGTTGCAGGATCTTTACGCACATTCCGTCGACAACGAGCGTGCGAACGCTTTCCTTGGCGCACTGCTCCGGCATCGTGAGACGAATAAGCTCAAGCAGATCGTCCAGACCCTGATCGACTCGATCAATCCGCGCGACGGGCGCATCCATACCACCTATGAGCAGACGGTGGCGGCGACGGGACGGCTGAGCTCCACTGATCCCAATCTGCAGAACATCCCGAACAGAAACGCCGAGGGTCGTGAGATCCGATCCGTGTTCGTGCCGGGGGATGGCTATGAGTCGCTTCTCAGCTGCGACTATTCGCAGGTTGAGCTGCGCATCATGGCGGATCTGTCCGGCGACGAGGCTCTGATCGAGGCGTTCCGCTCAGGTGCCGACTTCCATCGGTATGTGGCCAGTCTGGTGTATCAGGTTCCCGTTGAGGACATCTCGCCTGACCAGCGCAGCCATGTGAAGGCCATGAGCTATGGGCTCGCGTATGGGCTGAGCACCTACGGGCTGGCGAAGCAGCTCGGTGTCAGCCCGGCCACCGCGGATATGCTCAAGGACAAGTATTTCGCCACATTCGGCAAAGTCCACGATTATCTCGAGTCTCTTGTCGCCGGCGCGCGGGAGAAGGGCTACACGGAGACGATGTTCGGGCGTCGTCGGTATTTCCCGGCATTGCGCTCGACGAACCGTGCGGCGCGGGATGCGGCCGAGCGTGGGGCACTGAACGCGCCCATCCAGGGTTCGGCTGCGGACATCATGAAGTTGGCGATGATTCGGGCCGTGCGCTCCCTGAGGGCCGAGGGGCTTCGCAGCCGGGTCATCCTTCAGATCCATGACGAGCTTGTGGTCGAGGTGGCGACGGGGGAGCGTGAACGGGTCGAGGATGTGGTCCGCGACGCCATGGAGAACGCGGTGTCGCTGGCCGTGCCTTTGAGCGTGTCCGTGGGAGTGGGAACGGACTGGCAACTCGCCGCGCACTGAAAGCCGGATTGTCTGTGAGCGGATTCGCGCGCTGCGCTTATTGTCGGAACCGGGTCGCGCGTTGCGACGGAAGGAGTCGGTCATCATGGTGAGACTGTCGAGGGTCGTGGAGGCTCTGGAGGTTCTTTATCCCCTGCGTTGGGCTGAGGATTGGGACCATCCCGGTCTGATCGTGGGGATGGGCGACGACGAGGTTCATACGATCGCCTTCGCGGTGGATCCGACGGCAGCAGTCGTGGACGCGGCCATCGAACGTGGGGCCGATCTTCTGGTGTGCCATCATCCGCTGCTGTTCCGATCGGTGCACGAGGTGTCGGGCCTCTCCTACGCCGGGGGTGCCGCGCATGGTTCCCTTGTCGCCAAACTGTATCGAGCGGGCTGCGGATTGTGGGTGGGCCACACCAACGCCGATGTGTCCTTCCGTGGGGTCGGGCAGGCGGCGGCCGACGCGTTCGGTCTTGTTGATCAGCATCCTCTTGTGCCGGTGGGTGACGCGGAGTCCCGGTCCGCACGCGATGAGACACCTCGGGGAGTCTCCCAAAACCGTGCGGAGGACGGTTCGTCGAACGCCCATGCGGTCGATGACCGTGCGACGTTCGAACCGGGATTGGGCCGTGTGGGTCGTCTCGCCGAGTCGATGACGCTGTCCGACTTCGCGCGTCGCGTGGCGGAAGCCCTGCCTCACACCGAATTGGGCGTGCAGGTGGCCGGCGATCCGAGTGCGATGGTCAGTAGTGTCGCAGTGGTTCCCGGATCAGGGGATTCGTTGTTCGACGAGGTCCGCGCATCCGGAGCGGACGTGTACGTCACCAGCGACTTGAGACACCATCCGGCGACCGATGCGATCGAGCGGGCCCGGTATGAGGCTGGTATCAGGGAGGGCGGCGACCATGCCGTGCGGCCCATGCTCATCAACACGCCGCATTCGGCCATAGAATCGCTGTGGCTGGATTATGCGCTCGACGATGTTCCCGATCAGGTCGCCAGACTCACGGGAGAACGTCCGGATGTCTTCCGGGTGGGGATTCCCACCGATCCGTGGACGCTGGTGATTCGCTGATGGAGGGGAACGACGCCACGGTCGACGAGCGTCTGTCGGCGTCCTCCGATGGCGTGGACATGACCGCGTCTCCACGGATCGTCAGCAGCGAGACCGTCTATTCGGGGCCGATTTTCGATATCGAGGATGTGTGGATCGACCTGCCGACCACATCCGGCGGCTTCGAAAGAATCAGTCGTCAGCTTATCCGTCACGCGCCCTGCGTCGTCATGCTCGTGCATGATGTCGCGCGTGACCGTTATCTGCTGGAGCGTGAGTATCGGATAGGATCGCACGGTTTTGTCCCTGGCTTGCCGGCGGGGCTGATTGACCCGGGGGAGGACGTGCAGCATGCCGCGCTGCGCGAGCTCGCCGAGGAGACGGGCGTGGTCGTCGATGGTCCCGGGGAGGTGCGCATCGAACGCGTGGATGACTGCTATTCGTCGGAGGGAATGACCGATGAGCTTGCGCACATCATGATCGTGCGGCTGGGACGCTTCACCCAGAAGGCGCGTCATTTCGACGAGAGCGAGCATGTGGAGTCCACGTGGGTGACGTGGAACGAGCTTATGGACGCGCATATCGCGGCGTCCAACTCCACAATCGCCATACTTCATGAGCGTCTGCGGAGAGAAACTCGCAGATAACAGGGCATAAGGTGGAGGTTGTCGGCTGGTTCGCCGAGAATCCGTCCGCGGAACGCCGTGGCGTGAGATACTTGTTCGCATGCAGATCAGACCTGGTTCCATGTTTCCTCTTGGTGCGAACTATGATGGCGCGGGCGTGAACTTCGCGCTGTTCTCACAGGTCGCCGAACGTGTGGAGCTCTGCCTTTTCGATGATTCCAACCATGAGACGCGCATCGAGATGACCGAGCAGAACTCCTACGTGTGGCACAACTACATTCCCGGGATCCAGCCGGGTCAGCTTTACGGATATCGCGTCCATGGACCGTACGATCCGGCGAGGGGACTGCGCTGCAACCCCCACAAGCTGCTCCTCGACCCCTACGCCAAGGCCATCGAGGGCAACATCGACGGCGATGAGAGCCTGTACTCGTACTGGTTCGAAAGCCCCGACGACCTTACGGCGATGAACACCCTGGACTCCACGGAGCATACCATGAAGGCCGCCGTCGTCAACCCCTACTTCGATTGGGGAAGCGACCAGCATCCGTTCATCCCGTACCACGATTCGGTCATCTACGAGGCGCACGTGCGGGGGATGACCAACCTCGATCCCCATGTGCCGCCCGACCTTCGCGGCACCTATGCGGGGCTCTCTCATCCCACCGTCATCGACTATCTCAGGAAGCTCGGCGTCACGGCCATCGAGCTCATGCCGATCCATCAGTTCGTCAACGACGCGTTCCTGCAGGAGAAGGGGCTGAGCAACTACTGGGGATACAACACCATCGGATTCTTCGCCCCGCATAACGCCTATTCGAGCTCCGGGCAGCGAGGCGAGCAGGTCAACGAGTTCAAGGCCATGGTCAAGGCGTACCATCGCGCCGGCATGGAGGTCATCCTCGACGTGGTCTACAACCACACCGCCGAGGGCAACGACAAGGGACCGACTCTGAGCTTCCGTGGCATCGACAACAAGTCGTACTACCGCCTGGTCGACGGGGACGAGCAGCACTATTTCGACACCACCGGCACGGGCAATTCCCTTCTTATGCGTTCGCCGCACGCGCTGCAGCTGATCACCGACAGCCTGCGCTACTGGGTGACCGAGATGCATGTGGACGGCTTCCGGTTCGATCTCGCCGCCACATTGGCGAGGCAGTTCCAGGAGGTGGACAAGCTGTCCGCGTTCTTCGACATCGTCGAGCAGGATCCGGTGATCTCCCGCGTCAAGCTTATCGCCGAACCGTGGGATCTGGGCTCGGGCGGCTACCAGGTGGGCGGTTTCCCCTCCAGCTGGTCCGAATGGAACGGACGGTACCGTGACTGCGTGCGCGACTTCTGGCGTTCGCAGCCCTCCACGCTTCCCGAATTCGCGAGCAGGCTGATGGGCAGTTCGGACCTGTACCAGCAGAACGGGCGCCGTCCCGTGGCGTCCGTGAACTTCATCACCGCCCATGACGGCTTCACCATGAACGATCTGGTGAGCTACAACGAGAAGCATAACGAGGCCAACGGCGAGGGCAACCGTGACGGGGAAAGCAACAACCGTTCATGGAACTGCGGGGTCGAAGGCCCGACGTCCGAGCCTGACGTCAACGAGCTGCGGCAGCGTCAGATGCGCAACCTGTTCGCCACTCTTCTGGTGAGTCAGGGGATTCCCATGATCTGCGGCGGTGATGAGGTTGCACGCACCCAGCAGGGCAACAACAACGCCTACTGTCAGGACAACGAGATCTCCTGGACGAACTGGGAGATGGACGACTCCAAGCAGGAACTGCTGGATTTCGTCTCGAGGATGATCCACCTGAGGCTGGAGCATCCGGTCCTCCACCGACGGCGCTTCTTCACCGGCCGCGACGGCGAGGATGATGGTTCCGGCAGAATTCCCCAGGTCGAATGGTTCGATCATGACGGTTCGATCATGGATATGGACGACTGGCAGAACACGCATGCGTTCACCGTGATGATCTTCCTCAACGGCGCGGATATACCGGAGGTCGATTGGTATGGCAACCGCATGGTCGACAACGATTTCATCCTCATATTCAACGCGCACTACGAGCCGATCATGTTCACGCTTCCCGACGAGCGGTATGGCACAAAATGGCAGCTGGTCGTGGACACTCACAATCCGAAGGGCCCGGAGCTGAGCTATGAGGCAGGATTCGCGATCACTGCGCAGCCGCGCAGCTTCCTGCTGCTGCAAAGCGCGACGAAGCCGGTCGTCCCGGTGGAATACTGAGGTGCTGATCTATTCGGATCGTGGTTGTCGTGGTTGTCGTGGTTGATCGTATCGTGACTGATCGAGCGTCGCCCGTCGTCCGTCAGCGCTCGGTGGATAGCCGGGACTCCGGTTCGGATAGGATTTCCGTGCCAAGGCGACTGATGGGGACGTGGACGGGGCGGTTTGTCGAGGGAACGACGAGCGCGTCACCCTCCGCCGCCAGGATCGGAAGATTGCGTATGCGGCTTTCGACGCGGTCGGCCTCCATCGCCGCCACCTGACGGGTGAAGACGATGAACCACGCCATGAAAAGCAGTCCCGCAATGCCCTCCACGTTGGTGAGGGTGTTGCCTCCGGCCAGCCACAGGATTCCCGAAACGCTGCATACGATGATGATCGTCGCGGACATCACGTACATCGAGCGTGAGAATTGCGGGGCCACCCAGCGCAGCCCGATCAGCAGAACGCCCATCACGCAGGGGAGTCCGCGGGCGAACACGTTGTGCAGGATCGGATGCGGTGTGTAGCGGAAGGCGCCGATGCCGATGAACGCCACCCCCGACAGGCTGAGGAGAGCGGCAAGGATGATGATCCTCGTGCGGAAATGTCTGGTCTCCGTGTCGCTGGGAAGGTCGTTGTCCGTGGAGTGCCGACGATGGAGCCTTTCGGTGGTGATGAGCTCCGACAGGGCGAAGTAGGTGATGATGATGACGCATACGCCCGCGAGCATGAGGGTGGAGTTGAACATGCGCGCCGCGAAGGTGGTCCGGTCACCCAGCTGTGAGAAATTATTGCCGGCCCAGTAGGGATCGTCGCTTGTCAGACCCGCGGTGGTCACTCCGGCGACGACGAAAAGGGGAAGAAGACCGGAAAGCGTTTTGGCGTCCATCAGCATCGCCTGGACGAAGGTGAGGTAGCCGGCGATTCCCGCGAACGCGGCGCACAGACCGGAAAGATAATCATTCGTTGAACTGCCCAGAAGCTCGTTCATCATGACGAGCGTCATGAACGACGTGAGAAACAACGTCGAGGCGTAGACGGTCGAGAGCGCAACGATCTCCACCACACGGCGGATGGGAACCAGCCAGCCGAAACGCAGGTTCCATGATCGTGACTGGCGGGCGTATCCGATGGCGAACGACAGCGTGCCGCACCCGGCGATGATGGCCGCGCAGACCAGATACAGCCGCTGACTCACCTGCCAGATGGCCGGGGCGTATCGAAGATAGATGGTCATGCCCACGAAACCGACGGCAGCGCAGATAAGGCTTGACACGAGTCCCGCGGTCTCGGCCCGCTGATGTCGTCCCATGTGCTACCTCCCGCAGTCTCGCGGCCATTGTAGCGGTGTCGTGAGATATGGGGGTTCTGTGTGGCGGGGATGGCGGCTAGCCGAGCAGGTGCGGCTGAAGAATTTCCCGGAGCCGATCGCGCAGCTGACGGTCGACGGCGAAGATATAGAGGCCGTGAACGCCTCGCGTGAGAAGAACGTTCAACTCGTTGCGAAGATTCGTGACTGAGAAGTCCTGGGAACCGCCTCGTTTGTTGGTGGCCAGATAGTTCCGGCTGTTATGCGGGTTGATCACGATCCGCCCATCCCGATATTGCACTGATGGTCCGATGATCACACCGGCATAGTTGAGATCGAAACCTTGGATGGTGAATGTGGAACCTATCTCATCGATCGTGTAGCTTTTCTCCGCCCACGCCGCATGACGGTTTACTCCTCGTGCGGGCGCGGGGTCTTTCAGTTGATAATTCCATGGCATGGCGAAGTGATCCACGCATGATGTTCGACGATGTCCCTGGGAAACATCCTTGTCTTCCATGTCAGGCGGAGCCGTGGCCCGCCAGGAGCCGGTCCCGTCTTTATACAGGGTGACGTTCCATAGACCCTGCGGATCGTCAGGATTCGCCGTTGCCGAGGAATACTTCCAGTCATACGTTGCGAGGACACGTGACAGTCCCTGTCCATCCGGTCCGTCGCTGGCAAGCATGGACTTTCGCCGTATCGCGTGGACAAGCGCATGGGGGGAATCGAAGCTTCTGATCTCGTAGGGTCTCTGATCGGAGTCCGCGTGGATGTCGCGTCCTTGATCATCAAGCTCTATGGCATCGATGGACCGGCAATGTGCGAAGTCCTCGATCCACCGAATCACCGATGGGCTGGCGTCGATGCGGAACTGATGGCGGAAGGAGATGTGGGCGACGTCCATGTCGAGTGGGGGCAGGCCATCATCGTGTCCGAAAGAGACATGACGGAATGCCGTTGACGCATGGGACGGCATTCCTGTTGCACTTGAAACACTGTCTTTCTGATCGGTGAAGATCGTATCCAGATCCTTCTGTGACCACTGTTGCGAGGACTGCAGAATCTGGTCCCTGTCGAAGACGGCGACGACTATCCGCGCCCGTCGGAGTATGTCCCATAATTGGTTCTTCCCCGAATAGCCTTGGTCGCCCTGTGTTTTGAGGAGGTGGGCCTCGTCAACGAGAACGATGTCGGCCTTGCCCTCCGGCGTTGACACGTCCCCACGACCATGTCCTCCGGCCCGTTGTCTGCTGAAGCGGTTGATGAAGGTCGTGGGCTTGAGAACGACGGCTTTCTCATGTTTTTGCAGTCCGAGTTTCGTGGCGATCTGGTTGTAGACGGTTACCTGTTCTTTGTGGTTGACGACGATGTACGCCTTATGACGGTTCTCGGCGGGAGAGACCATCCGTATTTCATCGTCGTCATCCTCCGGATCGGCTGCCGACGCGAATGCCGGTTCCGGAACGAGCAATTCGGTGTTGATCCGATAGAAAAGATGGCTGAGAAGAACCGTCTTTCCCGTTCCGGCCGCACCGCTGATGACGATCAGAGTCGGCCTCTGACGGTCGTTCATGGCGTCGTTCATGGCGGCGGAATCGTTCAGGCGCCGCGACAGGATGTCGAGGATTCCGTTCTCGGCGCTCTTCTGCTCATCGTTCAGCTTATGGAACGGGGACGCCTTGAAAAGCGCGGAATCATGAATGATCTCTTCGGTGGGGAAGAGTTCAGGGTCCGATCTATGCAGACCGAGCCAGATGTCGGTGAATATTCGATCGAACTGATCCGATGTGAAATAGTCGCCCTGGGCGTTGGTTCTTCTGTTGCGCAGATGCGTGACCGATGATGCGCTGGACATGTAATGCATCAGACGGTTCTCCACGTCAAGCGTCAGCGATTTGTTGAACCTGCTATGGGCGATGACGTATTGGTGGAACGCCGCCTCATCCGTCTTTGTCGCCGTGGCCACCTCAAGCCAGTCGCTTCGCGTTTTTGGATCCGCGTTGAGATGCTGCTGGGTGCGTTGGATGATGTCATTGGTCTCGCCCACATAGACGGTGAATGTCGGATGCTGATTATGCCGGTTTTGGTTCGTGGAATACACGATGTAGACCGTGGGGTAGCCGATGACGTAATGCAGCGCATGCGATTCAAGGGTTGATTTATGCGGGATGGCACCCGTCGCATCCACGGTTCTCCGTATGGCTTCGTCGAAATCCATCAGCGAATACCGTCCATAGGGGAGATTGACGATGATGGGACTGTCGTATTCGCTCATGACTCCATAGTATTGCCGTGGTTGAATTACGGGGATTGGGATATCGGTGGACTGGTCGTCGCGGCTTCTTCGGGAACGAGATAAGTTGGTCGCATGATCAGTCGGACAACCATTGACGCCATCGAACGATTCACCCGTGACCGACACTGGGAGCAGTATCATACCCCTGAGAATCTGGCCAAATCCATCGCCATCGAGGCCGCCGAGCTTCTGGAATGCTATCAGTGGGGGTCGGACGCCCGCATGGCCGATGATGATCACGCGAAAGATGAGCTCGCGGACGTTCTGACGTATTGCGTCATGTTGGCCGACAGTCTGGACTGCGATATGGACGATATCATTCTCCGCAAGCTTGAGCGGTCGAAGGGAAAA
>NZ_CASEXV010000075.1 GCF_949292005.1 uncultured Bifidobacterium sp.
AAGAACGCGCGGTAGGCTTCGGCCGTCTCATACTCGTCGGCGGGGCGAACGACCTCAAGCTGCGGAATGGCGCGGAACGAGGCAAGATGCTCGATTGGCTGATGCGTGGGCCCGTCCTCGCCAAGAGCCACGGAATCGTGGGTCCACACATACAGGTTCGGAATCCGCATCAGGGCGGCGAGTCGAACCGACGGACGCTCGTAATCGGAGAACTGGAAGAAGGTTCCGTTGAAGGGGCGGGTTTCCGAACCCAGCAGGATGCCGTTGGTGATGGCACCCATGGCGAACTCGCGCACGCCGAAGTGCAGCTGGCGTCCATATTCCGACGTCTCGGGCCATGTGCGGGTCGCGTCCGCGGAGGGTCCAAAGGACTTGGCGCCCTTGATGTTCGTGTTGTTCGAACCACCAAGGTCCGCCGATCCTCCCCACAGCTCGGGCATCACGGCGGCGATGGCGTTGATCACAGCGCCGGACGCCTTGCGTGTAGCGACCTTGGATCCGGACTCGAATCCGGCCTCGAGGTCATCGATGGCTTTGTCGAATCCCTCGGGGAGCTTGCCTTCCTTAAGACGCTCGTACAGAGCCGCCTTGTCGGGGTTGGCCTTCTGCCACTGAGCGAACTTCTCGTCCCATTCCTTATGCGCCTCAAGACCGCGCTCGGCGACCTTGCGGGCATGCGCGAGGGCCTCCTCGTCGACGGGGAAGGCGACGTCTGGATCGAACCCAAGGATCTTCTTGAGTCCTGCGACAGCCTCTGCGCCCAACTTGGATCCGTGTGCGGCCTCATTGTTGGTCTTGCCGGGGGTGGGCCATGCGATGAGGGTGTCGACCTTGATGAACTTCGGACGGTCCGTGACCTTCTCGGCCTTGTCAAGAGCCGCTGCGAGAGCCTGCACGTCCTCCTTGTAGGAGCCGTCGGGCTGGATGAAGCTGACCTCATCCGTGTACCAGCCATACGCCTCGTACCGCTTGAGGATGTCCTCGGAGAAGGTGAGCTTGGTGTCTCCCTCGATCTGGATGTGGTTGGCATCGAAGATCACAGTGAGATTGCCCAGCTGCTGGTTGCCTGCGAGGGAGCTGGCCTCGGAGGACACACCCTCCTCGACGTCGCCCTCACCGCAGATGACCCACACCTTGTGGTCGAAGGGTGATGTCCCCTCGGCCGCATCGGGGTCGAGAAGGCCACGCTCGAAACGCTGTCCGTAGGCGAATCCCACGGCTGAGGCAAGGCCCTGCCCCAGAGGACCGGTGGTCATTTCGATGCCGGGGGTCAGTCCGTACTCAGGATGTCCGGGCGTGCGAGTGTCGGCGCCACCACGGAAATACTTGAGGTCGTCGAGCGTCAGTCCGTATCCGGAGAAGTACAGCTGCACATACTGCGTGAGCGACGCGTGGCCGCCCGAAAGGATGAAACGGTCCCGTCCGGCCCATTTCGGATCATTGGGATCGTGCTTGATGTAACGCTGATACAGGGTGTAGGCGATGGGCGCCAGCGAGACTGGGGAGCCAGGATGGCCGTGTCCAGCCCTCTCAACGGCGTCGGCGGAGAGCACCTTCGCCATCTTGACGGCGCGCTCGTCCAGTTCAGACCAGGTGAAATCGGTCATAGATGATCTACTTTCCTTCCAATATCCCGGGCGCCACGCGTTCGGCTTATGCCGCGCCATGACTTCCCTCACATTGCGTCTTCATGCTAGCCGCGGCAGACGACTTCAAAGTTCGCGTTTGGCGTGTTATGCCGGCCTCCGGCGGCACCACGGATCGCGCGTTCCCAGACGTGCGCACGCATGGTCCCAGTCCGGCACCACGATTGACGCCACCGCCTCCTCCCATAATGAAATGGTTAGCACTCAGAATTATTGAGTGCTAATACTATGGCAATGGAGCCCGCGCCAGCCGAACGCGCGGATGGCGGCTCCGCGCACGGCGTGATGGCATAGGAACGCCGGCACGGGACGGACAGGGAAACGGAGGGAGGCGCGCATGACGCATTCACGTCGGATGACGGTTCTGCGTGCCGTGGTCGAGGACTACATCGATTCGCAGGAGCCCGTGGGGTCCGCGTCGCTGGCGCACCATCACGACCTCGGCGTGAGCTCGGCGACCATACGCAACGACATGGCCGCCCTCGAGGATGAGGGATATCTGATTCAGCCGCACACGTCGGCGGGACGGATTCCCACCGAAAAGGGATATCGCTATTTCGTCGACAGGCTGTCCACCGTCATGCCCCTTTCAGCCGCGCAACGACGCGGGATCAGCAGTTTCCTTCAGGGTTCGGTAAGTCTGCAGGACACCCTCCGCAGGTCGGCGCGGCTTCTCGCGAATATCACCGGTCAGGTGGCGGTCGTCGCATCTCCTGCGCTGTCGAAATCGACGCTTCGTCATGTGGAGGTCGTACCGGTCTCCACCCACGCCCTTCTGACGGTTGTGATAACCGACAGCGGCCGCGTCGCCCAACGTGTTATGACGGTGGACCGCATGCCCGATGAGGACAGCCTCAACGGTTTTGCAGCCCTCGCCAATCGACTAGCCTCCGGATTGTCGCTGTCGCACGCCGCGGAGGCGGTCCGGGCGCAGACATCGGGCGTGGACGGGAAGCTCTCGGACGCCGTGTGTGACACCTTGGAGGAGCTTGCCACCGACGAGAGGGCGGGGGAGTTGTACATGTCCGGAACGTCCCGGCTGGCCGACCAGCCGAACGCGGCCGACCTTGCCCCCCTTCTGGACGCCTTGGAAGAGCAGGTGGTTCTTATGCGGCTGATGAGCGCCCTTAGCGAGGAGAATACCGATTCGGGAGTCGGAGTCGCCATTGGGTCGGAGACGGGGACCCCGAGTCTGATCCACGCGTCGGTCGTCACAAGCGGCTACGGACGCACCGCCAACGACATCCCCGACTCGCCCCAGAACGGTCCGCATCGTTCTCTGGCCTTTGTCGGATCAATCGGTCCGACGCACATGGATTACACGATGACCATCGCCGCGGTGAGAGCCGTCGCCAGATATCTGACGGCGTTCGTCTCGCCGCAGGAGCCTCCCCAATAGAAGAGCTTTGGCCTGCGCACATGGCAGAATGTGATGGCCAGGGCGACGTCGATGGCCTACGCGAATACGAAAACCGGCACGTGGGTGCCACGCGGAAGGGAACGGCATGAGGCCGCGACCGCAGATATGTAAGGACAAGCAGTGACGGATTACTACGAGGTTCTGGGGGTCGACAAATCGGCCGATGATGCCGAGATCAAAAAGGCCTACCGCAGGATGAGCAGGAAGTACCATCCCGACATAGCCGGCCCCGAGTTCGAGGACAAATTCAAGGAGGTGAACAACGCCTACGACGTCCTCTCCAATCCGGAACGCCGCCGGATGTACGATGCCGGGGTGGATCCCAACAACCCCTCCGCGTCCGCAGGAGCGTCGGGATTCCCCATGGGAGACATGGGCGACATATTCAGCCAGTTTTTCTCCGGTCCCGGCTTTGGCGGATCGACGGGTCCGAGATCCCGCCGCCAGCCTGGACGCGACGCGCTCGCCCAAGCCTCCATCGATCTCAAAACCGCAGTTTTCGGCGGAACCGCGCATGTGTCGATTATGACGTACGGCCTGTGCTCCGAATGCGGGGGAGCGGGCGCGGCGAACGGCGAGAAGCCCACGACCTGTCCCGAATGCCATGGCTCCGGTTTCAGGCAGAAGGTGGTGCGCACGCTTCTCGGCCAGATGATGACCACAGCGCCATGCGACCGCTGCGAAGGCTACGGCACGATAATCGAGCACCCTTGCCCGGCGTGCTCAGGCCATGGAAGGGTCCGCACCTCGCGTGATGTCGGCATCACCATACCCGCGGGAATCGCCAGCGAGACCCGGCTGCGTCTGGCCAATCAGGGCGAGGTGGGTGAGGGCGGCGGCGCTGCGGGCGATCTTTACATCGACATCAGCATCGCGAAGGACAAGAGGTTCACGAGGGACGGCAACGATCTTCATTGCTGGGTGAGGATTCCCATGAGCTGGGCCGTGTTGGGGCATGGAGTCGACATCGACACCTTCGATGGGCCGCGCACAATCGACGTCCCGGCAGGCTGTCAGCCCGACGACACGGTGACGATCAAGGGGCTGGGAGTCACGAAGCTCCGGCAGCCATCCGACCGAGGCGATCTGATAGCGCATGTGTCGGTGGAAATACCGACGAAGATCAACGATGATGAAAGGCACCTCATCGAGGAGTTCGCATCCTCGCACGACAAGGACAGGTCGAGCGCCCCACAGACCCCGCAACCGTCAACCGGCTCCCGCAAGGGGTTCTTCAGCAAACTGCGCGACGCTCTGAGCTGAGGAGGGGGACGGTGCCAAGCCGCCCAATCCGATCATGACCGTGTCAAACCCGATTACGACAGCAGCGAGCGGCACATGGACCTGTACTCGCTGACATACCCTCCGCCGAAGAACACGCAATGACCCGCGATGGGATACAGCTGCCACAGCGTCCTGCGTTCCCTCCACCCGGCGGCAAGTGGATGAACGGACTGATAGCCCCGGATGATCGCATCCAACGACGTCATGCCGAACAGATGCAACATGGACAGATCCTCCTCCCGATGGCCTCCATGAGCGGCCGGATCGATGAGAACGGCCTCCGTCTCACCCGCGTCGGAGCGGGTCCACATCACATTGCCGCTCCACAGGTCACCGTGCACACGGCAAGGGGTGTCGTCGGCGGCGGCTCCCAAAAGGTCGGGAAGCCGTGATATGATGCGACGGGTCAGCTCGACGTCGGAGCCATTCAGTGATCCCCGCCGGACACCCAACTCGACCATGGGAAGCAGCCGCCCCTGCGTCAGGTATGTCGCCGGATCGCTCCAGTCTCCCGTATCCATGGGCACCGGATCCTGAAGTGGACCGAAATAGCACGTTCCCGTGTAACCCTCCGGAGGGGCTCCGAACGATTCAGCACCCATGTCATGCATCCTCGCCAGCGACACTCCAAAGTCATAGGCCGCCTTCGCCGTGGGAGAGGAGGGTTCCACCCGTTCGATGTCCAGATGGTCACGGTCCCATCCATAGACATCGACAACCCTTGGACCTCCCTGCGGCATGGCCTGCGCAAGCCATCTCAACCCCCGTCCCTCGCACTCGAAGAATCCCTGTGGAGCGAAAGCCCTGCTCTTACGATAAGTGGCCATAACACTCTCCTTAGTTTTTCCGCGTTCCTCCCGGATATTGTCGATTCGATGCCAGACAACGAGCCATGACCGGCGCATGGCGTATGGTGGTTCGGGCCATGTCGTCCGCAAGACGTGGCCGGCAAGGATATTCGCCACACGTGGACATCCACGGGATACCAACGGGACACACTAAGAGGGACCATGAATTTCTTTCAGGCGATAATACTGGGGCTGGTGCAGGCGTTGACGGAATATCTTCCGGTGTCGTCAAGCGCCCATATCCGCATCATCGGCGACCTGATGCTGGGGTCCGATCCCGGCGCCGCGTTCACGGCGATCATCCAGCTGGGCACCGAGCTCGCGGTGATTCTGTATTTCCGCCATGACATAGCCCGCATACTCACCCGCTGGTTCCTCTGTCTACGCGGGGATAACGGCACGGATACCGCCCACCGGTTCGGTGCCGGGGATAGAGACGCATCCACCGGCTGGTACATCATCATCGGAACGATGCCGATCGTCATCGCGGGTCTGATATTCCAAAAGGTCATCGAAACGACGCTGCGCAACCTGTGGATCACCGTGACGGTTCTGCTGCTGTTCGGCATCCTGCTGTGGGTCGTCGACGCGCGGTCACGTCAGATCAAAACGATGAACTCCATGACATGGAAAGAGGCCCTCATCTTCGGACTGGGACAGATGCTCGCCTTGATTCCGGGAGTCTCGCGTTCCGGCGGAACCATCACATTCGGACGCGCCATGGGATACACGCGCGAGGCGGCCGTGCGGGTGAGCTTCCTCATGGCCATCCCCGCCGTCTTCGGAGCCGGCATCCTTGAAGGTGTCAAAGCCCTTCGCGACTACAAGTCCGACGCGCTGTTCCCCGGTTGGACGGCGACCATCGCGGCCACCGTGGTGAGCTTCATCGTCGGATATGTGGTGATCATCGGCTTCCTGAAGTTCGTGTCCACATTCTCCTATAAGGCCTTCGCGGTTTACCGCATCATCCTTGCAGTCGTCGTCGCGCTGCTGCTCATCTCGGGAGTGCTTCCCGCGATCGACTAAACGCCTTCACAATCACGCGGAACGCTGTCGACCGTCAGGAATCGAGACCTCTGAGATAATTTTCGACATCACGAACCAGCTCGTCCGCCGATGATTCCGACTGAGCGTCGAACTCCCTGCCGCAAGGGCCGCACGAGCCGCGTCGCGCATCATACTCACGCTCCAACCTCCGCACGTAATCGGCAAGGTCGGAGTCGCCAGACGTCGTTCTGTCCACTTGCGCCCTCCACAGATTCGCCTGTCCCACAAGCTCGCTAACATCGATGTCATGCCCCAATAGGCGTGAGAGTCTCCTCGTCAACTGAAGCGTGCCCTGCGCGCACTCGTCGCAATCGAGATACTGGGGGACTGACACCCACATACTCGACGCGTCGAAACCGTCCTCGCGAGCCATCTGATCGAAAACGGTGGTTATACCCACCGGACCGTTGTACTCACGGTCCATGTCGCACCGACGGTCCGAATCGGACACGTCAAGCGGAAGAGGCCTAGTATGGGGGCATTCGGCCAGCATCCCCCCCATCGTGACCACATGGTCGACGTCAAGCTCCTGCGCGATGGACAGACTCTCGCGGCAATACTCGACCCATCGATAATTGGGTTCCGGAGCCAGCTGGGCAAACACACGGTATCCGTCATCCAGCGCGATTTCGAAGAACGTCGTCCGAGGCCATATGATGCGCGCACGACCAGTGACGTGGCACATCATGGGACGGGCGGACTGGTAGTCGTAGTACCCATCACACGCGATATGGCGCACCTCGCGGGAATCATAATGCGCGACCAGCGACCTCACCACGTTCGTCGCAGACTGGCACGCGTCATTCCACCCCTCGAAGGCGACGAGAAGCGTCGTGCCGGATTTTCTTTCCGTACAACCCATACCACCAATGTAACGGCGGCAGCAGTCGGACCATTCCACAAGACCCGCTCTTCAGCCATAGGTGAATGATGTGCCGGAGGAGATAGACACGACACGCGCATTTGCATCTTGCACGCATGTCGTTTACAGTAGTGCCTCGTGCTCAGGCAGCGACAGGGCACATGCGGACATAGCTTAGTTGGTAAAGCGCGACCTTGCCAAGGTCGAGAGCGCGGGTTCGAGTCCCGTTGTCCGCTCGAGGTCCGAGGAGTTGACGACCTTACGGTGGGTTAGCCAAGCGGTTAGGCAGCGGCCTGCAAAGCCGTATAGACGAGTTCGACTCTCGTACCCACCTCGTGGAAGTCCGGAAGGACCGACACAGACCCGGGCGGTTGGCGCAGAGGTAGCGCACTTCCCTGACACGGAAGGGGTCACAAGTTCGAATCTTGTATCGCCCACACGGATCGCGAGGAATCCCCGAAAAGGGGTCGCGGACCTATCGACTGGGTGATTGGCGCAGCGGCTAGCGCACTTCCTTCACACGGAAGGGGTCGCAGGTTCGATTCCTGCATCACCCACATACAAGGAATTTTTCGGCTCCACACTCCTTTTCCATTGCTTCGCTTCGCATAAGGCTTCCGCTTCCGGTTCCTCGGTGTTGAGACGTCTTTTTCCTGATGCCTTCTGATGGCTTTTCGGGTTCCATCCAGTGACGCATATGACTCCGGCCGCGCGTTCCGAGGAAACATCACAACCCGGACACGGAGTTGTCCCGCTGCGTTCATAATGTGATTCTGTTGAATCTCAGTCCAGGCCTGCACCTCGTACCGCGGGCCCCGATAGAAAAGGACGATCATGGCTGAACAGACCATCTCCATAACCATCAATGGCGAAACGAAGGAGGTGGCAGCCGATTCCACCGGAGTCGAATTGTTCGCGGACGACAAGAACATCATCGCGATCCGGCTCAACGGCGAGGCACGTGACCTCTCCACTCCCGTGCGTCAAGGCGACGAGGTGGAGCCCATAGCGCTCGACAGCGAGGATGGCATCGCGATTATGCGTCATTCCGCGACGCATGTCATGGC
>NZ_CASEXV010000076.1 GCF_949292005.1 uncultured Bifidobacterium sp.
CACCATGCGTGGACGCTGAGCCGACCACAACCCGGACACCAAGCGGCCACGCAACGAAACATGCTCGTAACCCAGCAGGGCGAGTCAACAGCAGGGGCGCTTCTAGACTTGTGAGGCGTAGGCTCTTCATGAAAGGAGCGGTCCATTGACTGCACTCGAAACCAAGGCGGATGCTGAGGCCCTGATCAATCAGGAGGGCGTGGAGTATGTC
This sequence comes from uncultured Bifidobacterium sp., assembly GCF_949292005.1. Classification (GTDB taxonomy): domain Bacteria; phylum Actinomycetota; class Actinomycetes; order Actinomycetales; family Bifidobacteriaceae; genus Bifidobacterium. The sequence continues at coordinate 212 of NZ_CASEXV010000076.1, forward strand.
TCCGTACGCTTTACCGATCTGATCGGCGTTCAGCAGCACTTCACAGTGCCCGCAAGCGAATTCCTCAAGGACGCTTTCGACGAGGGAATGCCGTTCGACGGCTCCTCAGTTCAGGGATTCCAAGCCATCAACGAGTCCGATATGAAGCTCGTTCCGGATGTTTCCACGGCGTTCATCGATCCGTTCCGCAAGCACAAGACCCTCGACGTCGCGTTCTCCATCGTCGATCCGATCACCGACGAGGCCTATTCGCGCGACCCGCGTCAGGTGGCGGGCAAGGCCGAGGCCTATCTGAAGTCCACCGGCATCGCCGACACCGCGTCGTTCGCACCCGAGGCCGAGTTCTTCATCTTCGACAAGGTGCGCTACGAGAACAGCATGCGCCGCTCCTTCTATGAGGTCGACTCAATCGAGGCGCCGTGGAACTCAGGCGTCGACACCGAAGATGACGGAACCCCGAACATCGGGTTCAAGAACCGCGTGAAGCGCGGATACTTCCCGGTTCCTCCGGCAGACCACAATCAGGATCTGCGCGACGACATGGTCGCCAACCTTCAGAAGGTCGGACTGATTCTCGAGCGTTCGCACCATGAGGTCGCAGGAGCGGGACAGCAGGAGATCAACTACCGCTTCAACACGTTGCAGCACGCGGGCGATGACCTCATGAAGTACAAGTACATCGTTCATGAGACCGCCGCGCTCGCGGGCAAGGCCGCCACCTTCATGCCCAAGCCCATCGCAGGCGACAACGGCACTGGAATGCACTGCCATCAGTCGCTGTGGCGTGACGGCAAACCGCTGTTCTACGACGAGAAGGGCTACGGCGGTCTGTCCGACATCGCCCGGTGGTACGTCGGAGGCCTGATCAAGCACGCCGCCTCGGTTCTCGCGTTCACGAACCCGTCGCTGAACTCGTACCATCGTCTGGTTCCCGGATTCGAGGCGCCCGTCAACTTGGTCTACTCGGCCCGCAACCGTTCCGCGGCCATCCGCATCCCGCTCGCTGGAACCAGCCCCGCGGCCAAGCGCATCGAGTTCCGCGCTCCGGATCCCTCGTCGAACCCCTTCCTGGCCTTCTCCGCACAGCTGATGGCCGGCCTCGACGGAATTCTCAACCACATCGAGCCTCCGGCTCCCGTGGACAAGGATCTCTACGAGCTTCCTCCGGAGGAGCACGCGGGCATCAAACAGGTTCCTGGCTCCCTTACCGAGGCCCTGAACGCGCTTGAGGAGGATCACGACTTCCTCTCCGCCGGCGACGTGTTCACCGAGGACCTTATCGAGACGTGGCTTGACCTCAAGCACGGCGAGATCGATCAGGCCCGTCTGGCTCCGACTCCTCTCGAGTACGAGCTCTACTTCCACATCTGATTCTTACGCTGGTGTCGGGTGATTGCCCGACACCAGCACATCCCGCGGCACCAGCGTGGATGAGAAACACCGATGTGAGCGCAATGTGATTTTTATTGGGGATCCCGGCGGATGCACTTCCGCCGGGATCCCCTTTTGTGTGCAGCGAAGCCGCCATGCGAATGTCCAGATCCACCGACAACCACCCGGCGATTCAGCAATCCGCCGGTTCGCGAGACCCTACGATTCGTCAATCGGATCCATCAAAGTGCGGGCAAGTCCTTGGAAAGCCTCGGATAACTCCGAATGGGCCAACCTGCCGGACGGATCAAGCACCGCCGGTCTTCCAGCCTCGTCAATCTCACGAAGCGCCGGCTCAAACGGCAGTCGCGCCACAAGGGGAACCGGATGACCCAGATCCTTGGAGAGCTGCTCACTGACCCGACCCCCCCCACCGTGTCCGAAAAGCTCAATCCGTTCTCCCCTATGGTCAAACCAGCTCATGTTCTCCACCACCCCGCGCACCCTCATCGGCACCTGCAACGCGACGAGTCCGGCCCTGACCGCCACTTGGGATGCGCCAAGCTGCGGGGTGGTCACAACGACCAGCTCCGCGTTCGGAAGCGCCTGCGCCACGGAGATGGCCATATCCCCCGTTCCCGGAGCCATGTCCAGCAGCAGCACATCGGGCTCACCCCACCACACGTCCGACAAGAACTGCTCCAATGACCTTTGCAGCCGCGGCCCCCTCCACAGAATCGCCCTATCCGATCCGGCGAACATACCGATGGATATCAGCTTCACCCCCCAGGACACCACAGGCATGAGCATTCCGTTGACATTGGTCGGCTGCTGATGCACGCCGAAGAGTGTGGGCTGGGAGAATCCATAGACATCCGCGTCGATCACTGCCGTGTTGTATCCGAGAGCCGCGAAGGTCGCGGCGAGATTGGCCGTCACTGATGACTTGCCCACTCCTCCCTTACCGGAGGCGATGGCGAAGATGCGCGTTGCGCACGTCTCCCGGTTGAAGGGGTTGCTTCGTCTTTCGGCTTTGAGCGACGCCACGAGATCGGCGAGCTTGTCCTGGCTCATCGTCGACACTTCGATATGGGGAATCAGCCGGGCCGGCGCGTAGGAAACCACCGCACCCATGATCTGATCCGTGATGGTGCGCGACAGCGGGCATCCGGCGATGGTGAGCTCGACATGCACGGTCACATCGAAGCGATGAGGATCATCCGCCACGGCGACCGCCCGCACTCCCGCGATCATGCCCAGCTCGACCACCGACCGTCCCAGCTCCGGATCGATGACTTTCGCAAGACGCGCGCGGATGGCCTTCTCGACCGCGACCTCCTCTTCCCTATCAGCTGTGCCATCGTGAGTATCCGTCATCACCATCCGAGCCGCCTCCTTGGATCCATTACCCGATACACCCTATCGTGGCGTCACGCGGCATGCCAGAGCCGGCCGGACACAAACCCATACGGCGATTCCCCCCGTCAGGCGTCCACGGATCCCGTCTCCAGAAGTGTCCGGAAGCCGTCCTCGTCGATTATGGGAATTCGCAGATCCTCGGCTTTGGCGGCTTTGGAGCCTGGATTAGCCCCGACGACGACATAGGTCGTCTTCGAACTGACCGACCCCGCGGCACGTCCCCCATGCTCGACGATCGCCTCCTTCGCCGAGTCGCGGCTGAACCCCTCCAACGATCCGGTGACGACGATGGTCATTCCGGCAAGCGTCTGCGCGCCGACATCGCTCTTGTTCACCTCGGAGCCCACGCCTGCGGCCTTCCACGCGGACAGCACACGTCCCCTCCAGTCGCCGCCAGCATGGGCCGCGGCAAACCACCCTGCGATGGATTCGGCGATCTCAGGTCCGATTCCGTCGATGCGCGACAGATCCTCCACCGTCGCCGCCTCCACCTCGTCGAGGGAGCGGAAACGCGCGGCCACCAGCCTTGCCGTTGGCGGACCCACATGGCGGATGGACAGCGCGACGAGCACACGCCACAGATCGGCATGCCGCGCCTTGTCAATCTCGTCCAACATGGCCTTCGTATTTTCGCCGGGCCGTATGATGATCGGCTCGTCGACCATCCCTCCCCCACGGCGCGAGCGCAGGACATGGTCGACCACCCGCGCGTCATCCGGAATGACATATCCCGGGTACAACGCTCCGGAGGATGACGATTCCGCCTGTTCCGCGACCTGCGCTTCCGTCCCGTTCTCTTCTGTTCTCTCCGCGTCTGTTCTCTCCGCGTCTGTTCTCTTCACGGTGGAATCCGACTGAGTGATTCTGGCCGCGGGCGACGGAGATGTCCAGAATGCCGGAACCTGGCGCCATAATCCCGATCCCCCCCTTCTGTGCGACACACGACGGCGGCGGCCTTTGGCGTCGATCCGATACTCCGTTTCGATGATGGGAATCTCCCGCCACACACGCACATCTCGCAGGGCGTCGGCGGTCAGATCGAAGACGCCGGCCTCGCTCTCAAGAACGGGATGCTGGACGGGAGGCAGGCGAAGTCCCTCCTGTGGATGATAGGGTTTCGGCTCCTCACCTGGGCCCACGACGATCTCGCGAAGGCCAGGAGCATACGCATCGACGGAATCCGGTCTGTCGAGCTCGGGATTCGTCAACGCGACCGCGCTCTGCTCACCCAGATGCTCGATGTCGAAGGCCTTGCGCGCCGCGAGGCTGATCACGCGTTCGGTCAGCTGCGCGGGACACGATTCCACATTCGGGCATCGAATGTCCTTGTCACCCTCCTTCGCGGGTGCGAGTTCGGTTCCGCATGACGGACAGCGCGTGGGCATCACGAACTCGCGCAGGGCGTCCTCACGTCCCTCGCGTTGCGCCAGCACGGGCCCCACCAGTTCGGGAATGACATCGCCCGCCTTGCGGACGACCACGGTGTCCCCGATAAGGACATTCTTCCTCTTGACCTCGTAGGCGTTGTGGAGCGTCGTCCGGGAAACGGTGGAACCAGCCACATACACCGGTCTGAGTGTCGCGACGGGGGTTATCCGGCCCGTACGTCCGACCTGCACCCGTATGTCCAGAAGCTCGGTGTTGACCTCCTCCGGCGGATATTTGTAGGCGATGGCCCATCGGGGAGCGCGCGATGTCGTCCCCAGACGTCGTTGGAGCGACAGGTCATCGACTTTGACCACGATGCCATCAAGAGCGTGCTCGATCTGCGCGCGATGCTCGCCGTAGTGGTCGATCATCCCCACGATCTCGTCGAATGTCGTCACGCGTCGGTTGTGCGGGGACACCGGAATCCCCCATTGTGAATAGAGGTCGTAGGCCTGGGACTGGTCCTCCACCTGATCATGTCCGCGGTGGATCTCGGCGCTCCCCCAATCGAGCAGGCCGATGCCATGTGCGTAGAAGCTGAGACGACGCGTCGCGGTGATCCTCGGATCCTTCTGCCGTAGGGAGCCCGCCGCCGCGTTCCGGGGATTGGCGAAGGGAGGACGGCCCGCGTCCTCGCACTCCTCGTTAAGCGTGCGGAAGTCATCCCATCGCATGAACACCTCGCCGCGGATCTCCACAAATCGGGGAATATCCTCCCGAGGCCCGCCCAGAACGCGCGGAATGGATTCTATCGTGCGCACATTCGGTGTGATGTCCTCCCCAATGACGCCATCCCCACGGGTGAGTCCCTGCTCGAGAACGCCGTCACGGTACAGCAGATTCAACGCGAGACCGTCGATCTTCACCTCGCAGGTCATCGGCACGCGCGCGCCGGGCGACGGATCGATGTCATGGACGACTCCCTCATACCAGTCACGAAGCTCGTCCACCGAAAAAACATCATCCAGGCTGAGCATTCGAGAGGGATGCTCGACGGACGCGAAATCATGCGAGATGGTCCCTCCCACGCGCCGGGTGGGCGATTGATCGGAATCGAGTGTGGGGAAGGCCGCCTCAAGACGTTGCAGGCAGCGCATGCGCGCGTCATACGCGGCATCCGACGACACGGGGGCGTCATGGACGTAGTACGAGACCTGATCCGATTCCACCCATGCCGCGATTTTGAACCACAGGCGTTGCGCGGCCGACGCGGAAAGCGTCGCCACGTCGATATCGTCCAGCGCCATCGCATCCGCATCGCTGTTGGTGACCGACGCCACCCAATCGTCGGAAACCACACGGCCATCATCGGGATGGGACATCTGACTCTGTGCGCCAACCTCAACGCGCCCGCCGGATTCAGCCTGCGCACCGCTTTCGGCATTCCCCCCGGAATAGCTCATAACCATCGGATTCCATCCATTCCACCCATGTAGGTCATTGCAACCATGCGGGTCATTCCAGCAATCACGTCCGGCGCCCGCCAACCGTCAGGCGTTCAACGAACGAAGGAACTGCATCTGCACAAGATCGAGACCCGCGACATCGGCATCTTCCATCCGAGCCGCCGCCAAGGATAGCGTGCGGGCCGGGACGAAAAGCCCCTCATCCACACATACCCTTGCGGCGGAGCGGACGATGTGCGATACCTCCGTGCGCGGCCACACGGGAACACCGTGCTTCTCCAGAACGTCCTGGGCATCCGGAAGATCCACGGGCACGCGGATATGCTGGGACCTCATCCGCGCCATAAGCTCCTGAAGCTCGCCATCCAAAGCCGATATGTGTCCGGGCGCGATGGACCCGCTGACCATATATGCGGCCGCCGCAACAGAGAACTCGTCGCGCATCCACGCGGCGTAGGCGAAGCGGTAATAGGCGAACGCGGCGTCATCGCGGTCGAGACAGACGCGCAGGGCGTTCAGACATGCCGCCCTCGCCGAATCCCAATCCTCACGACGTGCCAGCTGTATCGCCAGCTTCATGTGGGACAGCGGGTAGGCGGGAGCGTAGGCGACCAGGGCGTTGAGATGGGACAGCGCGGCCTCGGCCCTGCCCATCTGCGACAGCACATCGGCAAGCTCGATATGCGCGTAGAAGAGATTGTCGGGAATCAGAACGGTGCGCTCGTCCGGAGTGGCGAAAAGACGGTTGTATACGACGCGTTCTGCGTATGAGTTGAAATAACGCGGGACGCCGGGGGCCGACGCGAAGACCTCATCGACCCGCAACACGGCCTTGCCCAGATGATCCACGGCCTCGTCCGCGTGTCCGGAGAAAAGAAGATCGCGCGCCTTGACGCGGTCGGAGTCAAGATCCTTCGACAAACTGAAAACCGGATCGGGCGTGTCCTGACCATCGATGATGGCCCCGCCCACCTCGGACGACATCTCGCGCAGCTCGGGATCTCCCACCGCATCGATGATTCGTATCGCCTTCTGCGCGCGGGAGACGCTGTCCCGATCCCCGCTCGCCGCGAGATGATGTAAATCCGTCACGGCCCGCTGCAATAGATCGACGCGCTGGATCGACAGACCCGTGATGCCGGACACACCCAGAACCCCACGCGCGCCATCGGAAAGAGCGACATCCGAAAACTCCGGCTCCTCCTGCGCTCCGGCGGGCGCAAAACGTGCGTCCCGCAGATCGAAATCGGCATCCACCGGGCGAAGTCCCCCATGCTCGTCCACATCCATCGACGCCTCGAACGATTGGTAGAAACGTCGGGGATCGGTCAAACCGTATGTTCTGAGCATCCGCATAAAACGGCGCCGGGTGAATGTGACGGTGACCACATTGCGCACAGTGGGGTTGCGCCGCAGAGCGGCAAGCGGGTCCTCCGCGCCATCCGCTGAGGATGTCCCCGGTCCCATCTCTCCCCCCTGGTCGACATCTCCGTCATCGGACGATTTCCCATCCGTCCGGGTCCCATCCGGGCCGTTGTCCGTCGGAACGCTGAAAGCGACCTCGTCGATCTGCGCGTCTCTGACCAGCTCCTCGAAGCGCCGGTCCACTCCTCCCTCGCCGTCCCCGGAATCATGGGCGCCATGGTCGTCATGGGAATCCGCGGAATCTTGATCGGAGGAAAGATCGCCGCGCCGGATGGCGTCACCCACCTGTGAGGAGACCACGGAATCCCCGTGGAGATCCCCATCCTTGGGATCGGCCTTCGAACCGCGGAATCCGTGGTCCGTGGTCCGCATGCTCTCAAAGGCAGCCAGAGCCTGGCTCATCAGACTCTCGATGGCGCAGTCCTGCTCCGCGACCGCCTCCTCAAGTCCCAGGGAGTCAATGTGCAACGAGACGGATGACACGCCCCGATCGGCCCCGAAGCCGATGGCGGCCATGATCAGCCCGACCCGAAGGTTGTAGTCGGCACTCATGGCGGCTCTCTCCTCCTCGGTGAGGTCGATCCAGCGTCGCGAGGAGTCATCGTACCTACGCATAGGCATCATCGACAACCCCGCGGTGGTGAATCCCAGCGCCACGTTTCCACCGCGGAGATCGTCGCGGAACTCCACATCGAATCGATATGGGAGCCGAAGCGTCCTAAGAATTCTGGCCATGGTCTGGCGGTACACCCATTCGGAGGATCCCGCACTGGCTCCATGCCGGTAAGCATCAGGCGTGGATGGATCCTCCTGGGCAATCATCCGGGACGTGCGCGACGCGACCGACACCAGACGGATGACCGGAGCTATCCCATCATCGTGCAGAGGATCAAGCGGCTCGTCCCCGCGGGGACGCAACGCGATCAACGCCGGGTCAAGAAGCAAGGCGGCATCGATGCGGGCCGCCTCCTCATGCGTCACGGTGTCTTCGGACGGCCCTGAACCACCTCTCGCCGCATATTCCAGACACGTGCTGACAGCCGCAAAACGGTTGAGGTTGCCTTCGATCCGCAGGGAGCGCAGAATGGCGGGAAAAGGAAGGGATGAGTTCCATCCCAGAATGTAGCTTCCCGAATAGCTTGACGCGAACAGGTGAAGGGGCTCCGCTCCATGCACCGGCTCCAGCGCGGACATGGGGTCCAAAGCGCCCGCCTGACCCATAAGATCGATGAAATACTCCTCCAACCCGGACACGCGCAGCCCGCGCGATCTCGCCACGCGCGCATCCTCGACGCTGCGGCGGATGGCGCCCATGGGAGACTCCCGATTAAGCCTTCGAAAGATGTTTCCCGATCCAAATCCCCACAATGATCCGCTATGGCGTGGCACAAGATAGGCCACGAGGAATCCCAAGGCGACCGCATCGCGATACTCCAGGGACGTGCGAAGCGCCTCGGGAAGGGGTTCCCGCAACTGCTCAAGAGTGTACGATCCACCGGTGCGCCTCCATGCGGCCAGCCATATCATGTCGCCGGTGGAATCCCTGCCGACCATGCCGCCGACGATATCGTGGGGACGGCCGTGCGGCGTATCCGGCCGAGCCGTCGAGGCCTCCTTGGTGAACAGGAAATCCGGCTGGGTTCCCCATGTGTCCATATTCGGATCGGAGCCAAGGAACACCCTTCCCTGTCCATCCGCGAAGGCCATCTGCGCGAATCGACCACGTCGGTCGAACGCTCCGATGGAGAACCCACGCGAGGACGCTCCTGGAAGCTGGGCCCACCCCAACCTCACACCGTCAGGGACACCACGCAAACCGTCATAGACTCGTCGACGCGCCCACACCGGAACTCGCATGGCACGCTCAACGGCATGCGCCAACGGGTCCTCACCAACGGGGCTCTCCGCACAATCCCGTCGGGCCACATCACCCAACACGCCAGCAGCTCGGCGGCATCCCGCCATGAATCGCCGCCACACACGACCCATCCCGCGCTCCGGCCCACGTCCATCGGGGAAACTGGTCAATCGAGGCATGCCACACATCCTCCCAAGGCTCGTCGACATAACGCTTATAGAATAACGGTGTGATGATGCTCTCCCCAAGCCGGTCGAAGCGCCGCGGAACGCCCAAAATGCCGATCCTCGCGGTGCTGGTCATCCTGATCGTGGAGATATGCGTCTTCAATCTCCCGTTCTGGAGCACACTGTCCGCAAGCACCGACACAAGCTCGGCGACGAACACACTCGGATCCGGACTGTCTCGAACGTCATCGGGAGCCCTTAAGGTGACCGATCCGACGACGGCATGGCTTGAGGTCACCGCGGACGGCTCGTCGCCGTATGCGCGGATCGATCCAAGCGGAACGTCCTCAAGATCAACGAGTGCCGACAAGGACGACGGCGACCTCGTCTCCACCGTTCACGTCAGGCTCGACTCCGACGGCGCCGCGGGACGCGCCCGGTCCATCGACATAACGGTGCCGCGATCGCGCTACCTGAAAACCACCGCGACGCACACCATCAAACTCTGGATCCAGGAGCCGAAAGGAACCGTGGTCCCGATATCGGCCATCAGGGCGAACGTCCACGTTCCATTCCAGGTCAGTCCGGCCAGACTGGCGATTATAGCGGTCATCATGCTTCTTGTGGCCGTCTGGAGACCCGGTTCGCGCTGGTGGTCCATCGAGGTCGATCCGCGCAGCAGACTCCAACGCGGGGGACTCATCGGCGCATGCCTTCTGCTTGTTGCGGTGTGTCTGGCCGCAGTTGTCCGTCAGCTGCTTTTCCCCGGACTTCTGTCCTTCCACGCTCCGGGAGGATATGTGTACGACTTCAATCAGTATGGCCATGTCGCAGAATCATTGGCGAAAGGACGGGCCTGGCTTGATCTTCCCGTCCCCGACGAGTTGGTCTCCGCCTCCAACCCATACGATCCCCAAGTCCGCGAAAGGCTTCTCAATGAGGGCGTGACGCCCATCTACTGGGACTATGCCTTCCACAACGGGCATTGGTACTCGTATTTCGGAGTCATACCCGCCGTGGTTCTGTTCCTCCCCTACCACCTCATATCCCGTCTATGGATCGACGGTGGAGGGTCCCTGGCATCCTCCGCGGCCGTCCCGATCCTGCTCACGGTTTTTCTCATTCTCGACATCCGACTTGTTCTGCTTCTGCTGCGCCGCATCCGTCCCCATGCGTCCGTGGCGGCGGCAACGATATCGATCACGGTGAGCGTCATCGGGTCGGGGGCCGCATATCTCTGGTATCAAAACGACTTCTATTCCGTCCCCCTAGCCTTCTCGCTTGTACTGAGCACAGCGGGGCTTCTTCTTTGGTTTACGGCCGCAACCGACAGCGGATCCATGGGACGTCTCACCGCGCGCTGGGGCGACGCGCCGGCGGTGAGCCTTCCGCGCGTGGCGGCCGGATCGCTTCTTATGGCCGCGAATCTGGGAAGCCGTCCATCCTTCGTCCTTTTCGCACTGCTCGCGATACCGATATTCCATCGGCAGCTCTCATGCATCGCGTCCCACGACCCGGAGCGCGCGGCGCGGCCACTGCCACGCCGTCTCCTGACACTGGCCGCCGTCTCCGCGCTCCCCGCGTTGCTCGTCGCGATACCGCTGGGATGGTACAACCTCGTGCGTTTCGGCTCCCCGATCGACTTCGGCGTCAACTATCAGCTCACCGTCGTGGACATGACCTCGTACTCGACCCCTCTGGCGAACATCCTTCCCATGCTCGGCTACTACCTGTTCCTTCCCTTCCATACGATCGACACCTTCCCATGGCTGGCCACCTCTCCGACCCCGCTTCCCTACTGGGGCTACACGGAGCCTCTCACGATGGGTCTTTTCGTGGCGGCGCCCGCCATCATGCTGTGTCTCGCGGCTCCCGCGATGCGCCGTAGGTGGAGGACGAATGGCATGTGGCCCTTCCTGGTGGCGTGCACGCTTCTGGGACTTGCGATGGTTCTTCTGGACATCCTCAAAGGTGGTCTGGGATGGCGTTATATGTCAGATTTTGGCTGGATTCTCAGTCTTCCCGCAGTATGCGCCCTCACCGGTCTGCTCTCGGATGCAGGCACCCGTATGGATGCAGGCACCAGTATGGGAATGGGAATAAGCGGGGAGGCGGGAAAGGGACTCACCACGATGCGGCAAGCCCGCTTGAGGGGCATGGAAGTCGTCCTCCTTCGAGGGGCCGTTCTCCTTCTCGTGCTTTGGACCATCGGAGCCGCGTTGTGGTCGATGCTCGTCATTGGTCGGGACAATTCGCTGATACGTTCCGCTCCGGCGGTGTTCCACACCCTTCAGTCATGGTTTCTGCCCTGGCTGTGACCGAATCCCCTCCTGGATGGATCGTTCTGCGCAGTCGCGCTCTATGATGGATTCATGCGTCTGCCTTGGATCCACCTGCATGACCGCGCCCACCACACAGATGCGCGTGATGATGGACGGGGGTTGATATGGAATCTCTCCGACATGGGGCTGCGCTATCCAGACGGAACCACGGCGCTGGAGGGAGTCACCTGCCGGGTCTCGGCGCCGTTGACCGTCGTCCTGGGCTTGAACGGCTCAGGAAAGACGACTCTTCTCCGACTTCTTTCGGCACGTCTCGCTCCATCGTCCGGTTGCCTTGATGCGTCGTCGCCCGACGGCTCGCGGACATGGACCATGACACGGCGACGGGATAGACGGACTACAGCCAGGGATGTCGCCTTCGTCGGAATCGATGGAGCCACGGGGCTGGACGCGGATGACACCGCCGCATCAGCCGTGGCGCGCAGGGTCCGCTCACGATATCCCCGCGGAGAGGATGTGGACATGCGCACAGCCGACATCATGGGCCTGTGCCTTCTTTCCGACCGGCGCAAGGCACGTGTGTCCTCTCTGGATGTGCTCGGAACGCGTCGGCTCGCCATAGCCATGGCGCTCGCGGGGAATCCGCGTCTCATCGTTATGGATGAGCCCACGCGCGGTCTGGAGGGACCTCAGGCCAAGAAGATCGCGGGAATCATCAAGCGCTGCGGCCGTCAGGCCATCCTTTCGACGCATGACCTGGATCTGGCTGGAACGTTCGACGATCCGGGCAATCAGGCGTTGGTTCTGGACTCCGGACATCTGATCGGGCTTGAGAGCGTGGCTGACGGCCTACGGCGCTATCAGAAGACCATCGAGGCGCGTCTCAAAGGGTCTGTCCCGCCAGCCTACCAACCACATCAAGCAACGCGGTCACATTCGCGATGAACGTGCGCGGCTCCGGAAGCAGGGACAGGGCGAGGTAGCCGTTCGCTGGCATATCGAAGAAGTATCCCGGTTGTCCGGTGATTCCATAATCGCGCAGAAGCGTGAGGACCACATCGTCCTCGTCGATCGTCGCGGGGATGCGCACCAGCACGTTCCATCCGCCCTCCGGTCTGAGAAGCGACACCAGACCGTCTCGGTCGTCGTCGAGAATCCCACGCAGCGCCGTCAGATTGCCTCTGGTCCGTTCCGAAACACGTTCCGTCTGCGCATCCACACCTTGGAGAAGACCGGGGATCCGCGCGTCCACGCAGGCGCCCACGGGAAGGAAATCATCCGCGACCCGGTCGAGCAGCGGCAGAGCCTCATTCACAGCGTCCCGGGGCCCCGACACCTGTATCCATCCAACCTTCGCATGCGGGGCTGCAAGGCTTTTCGACAATCCGTCCAATCCGAAGGTCAGCACACCATCCTCCCCCGCCAGACGACGCCGCCCCGGCAACGGCTCCAAGGAATACGGGTAGAACACCTCATCCGCGATCAACGCGAGTCCGAACTCGCGGCACAGCGCGAGGATGGCGTCACGTTCGCCCTCGTGCAGGTACGAGCCAGTGGGATTGTTGGGGTTGATCACGACAAGAGCACGGATGCGCTGGCCACGCGGGCCACGCAGGATCCTCTCGATGTCGGCGACGTCAACCGTCCATGAACCGTCATAGCGAAGCTGGTACTCCTCGACGTTGACGCAGGTCAGGGACGCGATGGACTCGATCAGCGGATATCCCGGTTTCGGGGCGAGCACCGAGTCCGACGGATCGCACATCAGCATGAACAGCCAGGCATACGCCTGCGACGTGGAATCGAGAACATACACGCGATTGGGATCGACCCGGCCTTCGTCCCCGCGTGAGGACAGGAACCCCGCGATGGCCGTCCGTGACGACAGCGGGCCACGAGGATCTGCGAGGTATTGTCCTGGAAGGCAATCGGGCGCCAGCCCATGACGCGTGGGATTGGAGTCGTTGAGACTTCTCAAAGCCCGTCCCTCACGGCGTACGCGGACCTCGGCGAGCGCTATCGCATTCGGAACGTCCCGCCCCATACGCGATGAGAACGCGATGGGACGGGACGCTGATGATGCCATATGGGTATCAGGCCGTTTTGGTCGTGGCGTAATAGGCCGCGCCGATGATTCCCGCGTCGTTGTGCAGCTTGGCCGCGACGATGGGCGTCTTGATGTCGATGTAGGGGAGGAACTTCTCGCTGACGCGGCTGACTCCCCCTCCCACGACGAAGAGGTCGGGGTTGAAGTACTTCTCAAGAAGGCCATAGTATTTCGTAAGCCTTTTGGCCCACTTCTTGTAGCTCATGTCCTCTTTGTCGCGCACGGATGACGCCGCGTACTTCTCAGCGTCGCCCTTGCCGTCGGGAAGCTCGATATGGCCGAGCTCCGTGTTCGGGATGAGCACACCGTTGTAGATCAGGGCCGTTCCGATTCCCGTTCCTTGGGTGGTCGCGATGACGAGCCCCTCCTGACCCTGGGCGGCTCCGAAATGCTGCTCGGCAATGCCCGCCGCATCCGCGTCGTTCACCACGGTGACGGGACGTCCGCAGGCCTGGGAAAAGATCTCCGTGACGTCCACGCCAATCCAGGACTTGTCGAGGTTGGCCATGAAATCCAGAGTCTTCCCGGGTTTGATTGGTGCGGGAAAGGCGATTCCCACGGGAATCTCCGAAGAGACCTCGAAATGCTCAAGCTCCTGACGCACGATGTCGGCGACCGCCTGCGGGGTGGACTCGGAAGGCGTGGCAATCTTCAGCCTCGGCTCAGCGAACTCGCCCTTGGTCAGATCGACCGGAGCGGCCTTGATTCCCGAACCACCAATATCGACGCCGAACGCCTGAGCTGTCTTAATCATCATCGACCTTTCCCCATGATGTCATGCACGCATTATTGAATGCCACGAAACGATACCGTGATATTGTAACGCGCCGTGGACCAACCACACCGTGTTCCATCCACCTCCGGAGAGTCAATCCTCCAAGGGCGGCATGGGCGTCCACGAGCCGTCGTGCAGAATCCTTCGCGAGTCCCACCACCCACGGGCGAGGCATCGGATGCCCGTGATGATGCTCGACCGGTCCACGGCCACAAGCCGGATAAGCTCCTTGGCGAAGGTCGCCACGGTTCCCAGCGCGAACAACAGCGGGCGGAAATCGCCGTGGACCATGAAATACCTCGCCATATAGCCGCGGTTGCGCATGATGTGGTATCGGTTCATATCCGACGTGGAGTTGAGCTGCCTCACGCCGGCGATGTCCCAGTTGCCGATCTCCCTGGTCCGCCGGAGAATCATGTCGGGTATGACGATGGGGGACGTCACCTTGCTGGCCAGATATCCGTACACGGTGTCGTCCCAATAGATGAAGAACCGGGGGTCGGGAAGACCGATTCGCGAAACCACCGAACGACGGAACAGCCCCCCCTCGAAGCAGAGCGTGTCCATCACACGGTATCCCGCAGGGCCGAAGGCCGCGGGCGCAATCGGATTGGGAATGCCCAGGGGGACGAGGAAATCGTACTGCCAATAGAACGGGCCACCGTCATAGTCGTAACGGCTTCCCTGAATAACGTCATGGCTCAAAGTCCAGGGGGCGAGCTTCTCGATGGCCTCGGGAACCACGGCGACATCGTCGTCCATAACCCAGAACCACTCGGCTCCGCGCCGATACGCGATATCGACTCCGGCTGAAAATCCCCCGGCTCCCCCGCGATTCTCGGATTGCGGCGCATAGACCACGCGGTCGGTGCCGCCACAGGAGTCGCGGTCGGACGGCCCCCACAGACGCTCGATACGCCCGCGGAAATCCCCGACCATGTCCTCCGTCTCAGCGCTGGCCTCGTTGTCAACGATCACAATGCGCCACACCGGAGAGGTGAGTCGCTCGATGGACTCGAGAAGCGTCGATAGAAGCTCGCGGCGCTTGTATGTGACTATGACCATCGCCATGTGGTCGATGACGGGGACGCCGTTCTTGAGGCGTCTGACAGGGGCATCCATATCTGAGCTCATGGCTTCCATTGTCCCACCCTCCTTGACAGGATGCGTCGCGCGCACCCCCATCGCCCCAGCACCACCATGTCCAACACCCCCCATGTCTCGACATCCCCACACACGCGGCAGAAGGCGGTTCCGAGGATCGGTCACGGATCTTGCATGCGTCCACAACACGGTGTATATGTTGTCGTGCAAGTTTCAGGGAAGGTGAAAATCCTTACTGGCGGTGGCGCATGCATGGCCCATGTCATGTTCATGCGAAGCCCGCGACCCGCCTCAGGCGGTTGATTCCGGTCGAAGTCCGGAGCCAACGGTTACAGTCCGGATGAAAGAAACGAGGCTCACTTATGAGCACGATCAATCATGTCTCGGACGATGTCCCGCAGACCACACATGCCAGCAGCCATTCCACGGAGGAATGGCCCGACTCCCACGGAACAGGGGTTGGCGACTCGGGACGCTGGTCCACACGCCTCATCGCGATATACGCGCTTTTCGTCGCATTGTCGATGGCACTCAGCTTCGTCGAGTTCCCGTTGATGCCCGCGGCGCCATGGCTGAAATACGATCCTTCCGGAATCGTCTGCCTGATAGCGGGATTCATCTTCGGTCCCTCGGCCGCGGCGATCGTCAGCGTGCTGGGATTCGCCCCCCACCTGTTCGCGAACTCCTGGGGGACGCTGATGGCGGTGGCCGTCGCTCTTGCGCTGAGCGTTCCCGCGTCGCTGATCTATCGCAGGATGCACACCCGCAAGGGCGCTGCCCTCGCCCTCGTCGTGGGGTCCGTCGCCGCTCTGGCCGTGGCGATCGGCGGCAATCTGCTGATCACACCGATGATCTACGCCAAGATGAGCGTGGACGCCGTGGCCGCGATGATCATACCCGTTCTTCTCCCCTTCAATGTGTTGAAGTTCGCTCTGCATTCGGTGGTCACGTTCCTGATCTACAAGCCGGTGTCGAATCTTGTCCAACGATGAGAACGCCGTCGAGCTGCACGGTGTCGGATTCAGCTATGACGCCGGACGAACCTGGGCGCTCAGCGACATCGACCTGACCATCCCGCGGGGGCAACGCGTCTGTCTTGTCGGTCCGAACGGATCAGGAAAATCCACCCTCGCCAGGGTCGTCTCCGGTCTGTCCGCCCCGGATCACGGCCTCGTGTCCCTTCTGGGCATGGCCGTGCGCGACGGTACCGGGATCCATCCGGACCTGTATCGCCGCGCGCGGCGCTCCATCGGGGCCGTCTTCCAGAATCCGGAGGATCAGATCGTCACCACCGTCGTTGCCGACGACATCGCCTTCGGGCCGGAGAACCTCGCGACCCCGCCCTCGGCAATCGGCGGGCGCATCGACATGGCCCTTTCGGGCGTGGGGCTACGCGGGCATGAATCCTCGGATCCCACGCGCATGAGCGGAGGACAGCAGCAACGCGTGGCCATCGCGGGAACGCTCGCCATGACTCCGGACATGATCGTGTTCGACGAGCCGACGGCGATGCTGGACGTCAAGGCACGATCCTCCGTTCTAGGAATCCTCGACTCCCTGCAGAGACGTGGAGTCACCATCATCCACGTCACCCATCACCTTTACGAGGCCGCCCGCGCGGATCGGCTCATACGAGTGGACCACGGCATCATAGTCTCCGACGCGATGATCAACGGGAGCAGACCTGCGCCGCCGCTCTTAGGGGAATCGTTGCGGATGGATACGGACACATCCATGCAAATCCCAGGGCACGTCCGGGAACATGACGATCCGCCGCGGACGAACGACGACTGCCCCCCCGTCATCCAAGCGCACGACGTGGGGCTGCGCTACGCGGACACGGGGCGAGTCGTTCTGCGAAACGTCAGCTTCGATGTCCACGCAGGTGAGCGCGTCGCCATCACTGGTCCCAATGGATCGGGAAAAACGACGTTGGCCCGTCTGATCTGCGGCTTCGGGACTGCGCCCACATCGGGATCGCTGACCGTCGTCGGACATGACATGGCCAAGCGCCGCGATCGCAGAAGCCGTTCCCTGCGGCGCTCGGTGGGATATGTGATGCAGCATCCCGAACGGCAGCTGTTCGCGGACACGGTCCGTGAGGATGTGGGCTACGGTCCACGCAACCAGGGGCTTCCACGTGAGACCGTCGATGCCAGAGTCGACGAGGCTCTGGCGCTGATGGGCGTTTCCGGTCTCGCCGACCGCTCTCCGTTCGCATTGTCCGGCGGTCAGCAACGACTGGTCGCCATCGCGGGAATCATCGCATGCCATCCCACGGTGGTGGTGATGGATGAGCCCGAAGCGGGGCTGGACCAACAGGCGCTCAAACGCATGGACATTCTTCTCGACAGACTTTCGAAACAGGGGGTGGCGGTGGTTCTGATCACCCACGACGACAGGCAGATCGCCGGGGCCTCGCATGTGGTCAGCCTTCCGGTGCACGAACCAAGCCTCCCCGAAAATCCCCCCGTCCATCAACACGATGTTGTCCGCTCATACGACATGGACGATTCGCATGACTGGGACATCTCCGATAACGATGCCGGGACGTCCGCGCCCAGTCCGCACCGATCGGGCTCGGGTGTGCTGGCGCGTGTCGACCCCCGCGTGAAGCTTCTGGGCTCGCTCGCCCTCATGTTCACCGCATTCACCGTGTCCACACCGGCGCAGCTGGCCCTCACCGCGGTCCTGACGACGTTTCTCGCAATCGCGTCGGGGGTGCCCCCGCGTCGTCTGGGACGGTCGGTCCGCGTTCTTCTGGTTCTTTTTATCATCACCGGACTGCTTAATGTTCTTGTGGTGCGAACGGGAACACCTCTGCTGTCGTTCGGCCCCATCCTGATCACAGACGAGGGACTGGTGACCGCGGTGCTTTACTCCTGCCGTTTCGCCATGGTGGTGGTGATCGGAGCCCTGGTGCTTCTGACAACTCCCCCCACACGGATCACGGACGCCGTGGACTCGATGCTGTCCCCCCTGAATCGCTGGGGCCTGCACGCCGACGTTCTTGCGCTGGTCCTGAGCCTCGCGCTACGGTTCCTTCCGACTTTGGGCACAGAGACGCGCTCGATCATCGACGCGCAGGCCGCGCGCGGAGGCGATGTGGGTTCAGGAAGCCCCGCGCGGAGAGTCAGGGCGTTAGTCGCAGTGACCATTCCCGTCTTCGCCGCAACCCTGCGTCATGCCGACAACCTCAGTCTCGCGCTCGACGCCCGTTGCTACGAGGCCGGAGCGAAAAGAACCCACTGGCGCACGATGCGCATCACCACGCTTGACCGTGTGGCCGTCACCATCTGCGTGGCCTATATAGCCGCTCTTTTCACGGTCGGAATGGTTCTGTAGGACATGCTGCAGGCGTCTTCCGTAGTGCATCCGCAAACAGGGCGGAGTTGAAGCCGTCAGGAATCGGAACCTGAACTGGATCCGGCGTCGCCATCATCCTCATCCCTTGGCTTATTCCGACCAGGCTTATTCCCAGGAGATGCGCTTCCAGGCTCACCGTGGGCGGACGCTGACGCCAGAATGGACCGGACGACGGCTAGACGCGCGCCGACCTCCCTCTCATATCCACGGTCGTGCGGGTGATAGTATTCGGTTCCGAGCAGATCATCGGGCATATACTGCTGCGCCGCGACGGCCCCCGGAACGTCGTGTGCGTAAATGTATCCCTGATGGTTTCCCCAACTCGCCATCAAAGCGGTCGGAGCGTTGCGCAGATGACGTGGAACAGGGCCGATATGGCCGGAGTCCACATCCGCTAGCGCCTTGTTGATGGCCTCGTAGCTCGCATTGGATTTGCGAGCAGTGGCCACGGCGATCACAGCCTCCGACAGGATTATCCTCGCCTCCGGCATGCCGACCATGGCGACCGCCTGCGCCGCGGCCACTGTGACCTGAAGGATCTGCGGAGCGGCCATGCCGACCTCCTCCGCTGACGCGATCATGATTCTGCGCGCGATGAACCTCGGATCCTCCCCCGCCCGCAGCATACGTGCCAGATAATGCAGGGACGCGTCCACATCCGATCCCCTCATGGATTTGATGAACGCCGACGCTACATCATAATGGTCATCGCCATCGCGGTCGTATCTCACCGTGGCGACGTCCATGACACGGCCCACGACGCCGACGTCGATCATGCGTCCATCGCCATCCACCGCGCTGGCCGCCGCCTCCAGAATCGTGAGAGCCTTCCTTGCGTCGCCTGACGACATGCGGATGATCTCATCCACGGCGTCATCATCGACCGACACCCGACCCGCCAAACCTCGTTCGTCCCTCACCGCCCGAAGAACGAGCGTGCGCAGATCCTCTGGTCCCAAGGAATCAAGTCGCACCACCACGGACCTGCTGAGCAACGCCGCTATCACCGAAAAACTCGGATTCTCCGTCGTTGCCCCAATGAAGGTGACATCGCGGTTCTCCACGCTTGGCAGAAGGGCGTCCTGCTGGGATTTTGAGAAACGATGAACCTCGTCGATGAACAGCACCGTCTCACGTCCGCTGGTGACCAAACGCTCATGCGCGCGCTGCAGGACGGAACGCACCTCCTTGACACCCGATGTCACGGCGGACAGCTCCTCGAACACGCGTCCGGACTGGCGCGCGACGATATTCGCCAGCGTCGTCTTGCCAACACCGGGAGGTCCATAAAGGAGGACGGACGCCGGCGATGTCAAGGCGCCCGCCGAGGCCGGATCGGCCAGCCGTCTCAACGGCGACCCTTGGGACAACGCATGGTCCTGTCCCACAACCTCATCGAGTGTGCGCGGGCGCATCCGCACGGCCAACGGTCTGGTCAGCTCATCGCCACCGCCACTGGCGGAGAAGAGATCCTCGGTCATGGCCCCCACTCTAGTCGGACGTATCGAACGTCTGTTCGATGTCGTTGCCGACATGATAGTCGTCGAACACCGCCTCGCCACTCTCCTGTGTGGCATCAAGGTCCACACTTGCGGTTATGGCCCAATCATGGTCCCCATCGGAATCGTCAATCACCTGGCGCACGCGCCACCGATGTCCGCGGAGCTCCGACGAGTCGTCAAGAATGAAGAGATTCCCTCCCCTGGCCTTGGCGTCGGTGTTCACATATTCATGCTCGTCGTAGTACGAGTCCAACGCCCTCTCCCACTCCTTGGGACCGTATCCCCACGGTCTGTCGAGCTCTCCCAGCTCATCGGGACGGTCGAGGTCCATGAGCCGAACACGCGAGAACAACGCGTTACGAACCAGAACGATCACACCACGGCGGTCATGGACAACATCCTGGACTCCGCCGGGGGCTTTGACATCGGCCCCATCGGAATCCGACGCGCCACCCTCCCATTCATCCACAAGACTCGAGTCCACGGACCGCACAACAACGCGCAGCCAGGCAACGATGTCCCGAAGACGGTCATCGTACTTCTCCTCCGGAACAGTACGGGCCAGGGCACGATAGGCGTCGGAGAGATACCGAAGAACCGTCCCCTCGGACCGAGCGATCCCATACCGCGAAACATAACCGTTGAAATCCGACGCCGTCTCCACCATGTCCCGCACCACGGATTTCGGCTTGAGCTCATAGTCGGCCGCCCAGGGAACATCCGCCTGATACATGCGGAACGCCTGATCAAGCAGGTCCACAAGAGGTTTGGGATACGTGATCTCCTGAAGGCGCTCCATACGCTCGTCATAATCGACGCCATCGGCCTTCATCGCGGCCATCGCCTCGTCGCGGGCCTGCCTCTCCTGCGCCCTCAGCACCGGGCGCGGATCCTCCAGCGTCGCCTCTGCCATCGACACCACATCCAATGCGTACGTGGGCGATTCGGGTTCCAGCAGCTCCAATCCCGCCACCAGAAAAGGAGACAGCGGCTGGTCCAGTGCGAAGTTGTCCGGAACATCCACCGACAGCTCCCATTGAGGAACGCCATCGTCACGCTCATGGCATTCGATGAATCCGGAGTCGACAAGAGTCGAGAAAATCTCCCGGGCGCGGTCGTGAAGCCTCTCACGACGCTCCGGAGCGGAGCACGCCTTATCGATGAGATCGTTCAATCGCCCCTGCGCGTCCCCGCCTTGGGCCACCTCGTTGAGAACCATCGCATGAGTGACGACCATATGCGAGGTCAACGTCTCGGGGGGCGCCGCAACAAGTCTGTCCAACGTGTCCGCGTTCCAGGTGACGAAACCCTCCGGCGGCTTCTTGCGCTTGATCCTGCGCAGTTTCTTGGGATCGTTTCCGGCCTTCGCCACAGCACGGGCGTTCTCTATCTCATATTCCGGGGCCTCGGCGATGACAAGTCCTTCGGTGTCGAACCCCATTCGTCCCGCGCGCCCGGCGATCTGATGAAACTCGCGCGATCTGAGACGTCGCATACGGGTGCCATCGAATTTCGTCAACGCCGTGAGTATGACCGTGTGTATCGGCACATTGATGCCCACGCCCAGGGTGTCCGTGCCGCAGATAACAGGAAGCAACCCACGTTGGGCCATCTGCTCCACCAGCCTGCGGTATCGAGGAAGCATCCCGGCATGATGGACGCCGACCCCCGTGCGCAGCAGACGTTGCAGTATCTTTCCGAAACCGGTGCTGAACCGCACTCCTCGCATGACATCGGCTATCGCATCGCGCTGCTGCTTGGTAGAGACACCGCTGCTGGACAACGCCTGCGCCGTCTCGAGAGCCGCATCCTGCGAGAAATGAACGATGTAGACGGGCGTCTGCCCTTTGCCGACCACCAGCTCGACGGTGGATGCCAAAGGTTTGTCCGTGTATTCGTAGCTCAATGGCACAGGACGGGGGGCGTCGTCAATGACATCGACATCGGCTCCGGTGGAGTCTTCGAGTCCGTCGGCGATAGCGTCGACATTCCCCAACGTCGCGCTCATAAGAAGGAACTGCGTTCTGGGCAACGTCAGCAGCGGGACCTGCCACGCCCAACCACGGTCGGAATCGCCGTAATAATGGAACTCGTCCATCGCCACGCATCCGACATCCGCGGACACGCCCTCACGCAACGCCTGGTTGGCTAGAATCTCCGCGGTGCAGCAGATGATTGGCGCCTCGACGTTGATATGCGTGTCGCCGGTTATCATGCCCACGTTGTCCCTGCCGAAGATCTCGACGAGATCGAAGAACTTCTCCGAGACCAACGCCTTGATGGGCGCCGTGTAATAGGACCGACGGCCCGTGCACATCGCCGCGAAATGCATGCCCAAAGCCACGAGTGATTTGCCTGAGCCCGTCGGCGTGCCAAGAATCACATGGTCTCCGGACAGAAGGTCGAGTATGGCCTCCTCCTGATGCGGCCATGGCGACACGCCCTTCGTTTCCCGGACCCATCCGAAGAAACGTTCGTAGATTTCGTCGGCATCGATGCTCCGGTCACCGGAGTCGAGGCGGGGAATCCTCGCATCCAGCCCCTGCGGCCTCGGCGATTGCGCCTGTGGATCCGACATGGTTCCTCCATCCCCGTCCTCGGCTATGTCCATCTCCTACGCCGAAAGTCTGGATCGCGCCTCGTCCTCGTCGCAGGACAGCGGTGGCCATGTGAGATTCATCGTGGTGAATGTGGTCCGCAGCAGCTCGGACACGACCGCGCGCGAATACCAGCGTTTGTCCGCGGGAACGACATACCACGGCGCGTAGGTGGTGCTTGTCTGCTCGAACACATCCTGCCACGCGGCCATGTAGTCGTCCCAGCGGTCTCGTGCGTCAAGGTCGCTGACGTCGAACTTCCATCTTTTGGTCGGATCGTCGAGTCTGTCAAGGAAACGACCCTTCTGAAAATCACGGCTGATGGTCAGGAATATCTTGATCACGGAGCAACCGCTTGTCACCAGGGACCGTTCGAAGTCGTTCACGACGTCGTAGCGCTCCCTCCACACGCTTTCGGGCTGAGTTCCATACACACGAGGCATCACGATGTCCTCGTAGTGGGAGCGGTCGAACACGGCCACCCATCCGTCACGAGGCAGCTCGCGCTTGATCCGCCACAGAAAATCATGACGGAGCTCCTCCTCGCTGGGGGCGCCGAAACCGTGATAGTGGATTCCCATGGGATCGCCCTGACGGAAGACGTGGCGGACGATTCCGCCTTTGCCCGACGCATCCATGCCCTGCAGGATGATCAGAAGCCGCCGATGCGATCCTTTGACGCCATTGGCGTACATCAACCCCATGAATCTGGAGATCTCACCGGAGCTCAGATCGATGAAGCGCTGCCCCTCGCCCTTGCCACCGGGAAAACCTGGTGTGTCGTCCGCCGGAACATCGACGAGCCGGTCGCCGGGGTGGAACATCATGCGTTGGGCTGGCGGCAGCGTCCACACCGAACTGAGCAGCTCCGAGGATTTGGCGGCCAGTGCCAGACGTTCCGCCACGCTTGTGCCCGCCGTGGCTCCCTCGATGGCCTTCTGTGCACCGTCAAGCACCTCGGCGACGCGCTTCCTCGCATCCTTGTCCGAGCCGCCATCCTCGGAATCACGCTGGATTTTTGGCATGGCGCGTGTCAGTCCTTATCCTCGTCGGGATCGTAGTCCACACCCGTCTCGG
The DNA here is from genome assembly GCF_949292005.1 of uncultured Bifidobacterium sp. Taxonomy (GTDB): domain Bacteria; phylum Actinomycetota; class Actinomycetes; order Actinomycetales; family Bifidobacteriaceae; genus Bifidobacterium. The sequence continues at coordinate 24,096 of NZ_CASEXV010000076.1, forward strand.
CACGCTGCTGGTCGGATATCGGTGCGGGAGCGCCCGTCAGCGGGTCGCGCCCGCCTCCGGCCTTCGGGAAGGCGATGACGTCGCGGATCGAGTCGGCTCCCGCAAGGATGGACACCGTGCGGTCCCATCCCAAGGCGATACCGGCATGAGGCGGCGCACCGTATTTGAAGGCCTCCAGCAGGAAACCGAACTTCTCCTGCGCCTCGTCCTTGTCTATTCCCAGAACATCGAGAACACGATCCTGAATGTCGTCGCGATGGATACGAACGGATCCGCCACCCATCTCCTCGCCATTGCAGACGATGTCGTAGGAGTCACTCATCGCATGCTCCGGATCCTTGTCGAAGGTGTCGATCCACTCGGCAGAGGGCATGGTGAAGGGATGATGCATCGACGTCCACTGCGAGTGTCCCACGGCCACGTCATCGTCATCGGGATCATCCGTCCTCTTGAACAGGGGGAAGTCGACCACCCAAGTGAAGGCGAAGTCATCGGGGTGAAGCAGCCCCGCACGGCGAGCCAGCTCCACCCGGACCGCGCCAAGAAGAAGCTGCGAGGACTCACGCGCGCCGGCTGCGAAGAACACGGCGTCACCGGGTTGCGCATGGACGGCCTCACGCAGCCCATCACGCTCCTCCTGTGAGAGGTTCTTGGCGACGGGCCCTTTGAGCTCCCCATCCTCCGCGAACACAACATACGCCAGACCTTTGGCGCCACGCTGTCTCGCCCAATCCTGCCATGCGTCGAACTGGCGACGCGGAGTCGCGGCACCTCCCTTGAAGACGACCGCGCCCACATAGGGTGCTTGGAACACGCGGAATGGCGTGTCATGGAAATACTGCGTGAGCTCCACCAGCGGATTGCCGAACCGCAGATCCGGCTTGTCCGAACCATAGAGGTCCATAGCGTCCTGCCAGGTGATCCGAGGGATCGGGAGCGTCACCTCATAGCCGCGGGAGGCCCAGATCGAGGCGATGACCTTCTCGGCCATGGCGATGACGTCCTCCTGCCCGACATAGCTCATCTCCATGTCGAGCTGGGTGAACTCCGGCTGGCGGTCGGCGCGGAAGTCCTCGTCACGGTAGCAGCGCGCCAGCTGGTAGTAGCGCTCCACGCCACCGACCATCAGCAGCTGCTTCAACAGCTGCGGCGACTGTGGCAACGCGTACCAGGACCCTGGCACAAGACGCGCGGGAACCACGAAATCCCGGGCGCCCTCCGGCGTGGATTTGATGAACGTCGGGGTTTCCACCTCGGTGAAGTCCATATCCTCCAGGGCATGGCGAGCGGCCTTGGTCATATCCGAGCGCAGCTTGAGGTTGCGCTGCATCGAGGGACGACGCAGATCGAGATAGCGGTATCTCAGGCGGACATCCTCGCCCGGGAGACGGTTCTCGGACTCGTTCTCCAACGCGGTGGACACCTGGAACGGCAGTGCGTCGGCCTTGGCGAGCACGGTGAGGTCCTCGACGACGACCTCGATCTTCCCCGTGGCGAGGTGGTCGTTCTCATTGCCGTCGGGACGCGCGCGAACCTCTCCTGTGACTTGGATGACGAATTCGCTGCGCAGGGGTCGGGCGACGTCTTCGTCGTAGATCACGACCTGAACCAGACCGCTGGAATCCCTCAGATCGATGAATGCGACCCCGCCATGATCGCGACGCCTATCGACCCATCCCGCGATGGTCACCTTCCGTCCGATGAGATCCTCGGTCACCTCGGTGGCATGGTGTGTTCTGTATGCCGTCTGGCCCATTGCCTTGCTTCCTCTGTTGTTCCTTGTGACGGGAGTCTCGTTCCCACCACCGTTTGCCGTGCTCATGCGTGCGGACCGCACCGTGACGGTGTCCTCACCGTTCCAGTGCGATGCCTTGCCGGGCCACCACACTATCCGGCAACCACGACGTGACGTCGGCCGCCGTCTGCTCACCCGTGACGATGTTTCGCACCTCGTCCGCGCCAGCTCCGTCCTCGGTCGCCACAGCCGGGAACCAGACATAGGGTATGCCGAGCCTGTCCGCGTAATGAATCTGTTTGCCCAGTTTGGCGGCTTTGGGCGCGACGTCCGTCGAGATGCCACGCGATCTGAGCGCTTGGGCTATGGCGTTCGATGCGTCACGGGAGTCCTCGTCCCATACCGCGACCATCACCGCAGCCGGAGAGACACGAGACGCATGGACCCCGACCGTGCGCAGCATATAGGAGACAAGCCTTGAGAGACCGATTGAGAGTCCCACGCCGGGGTACTTCCTGCTGCCCTGCGACGCAAGATTGTCATAACGCCCTCCGGAGCAGATGGATCCCAGCTGCTCGGCTCCCTCGAGGAAGGTCTCATATACGGAACCGGTGTAGTAGTCGAGGCCACGCGCGATTTTGAGATCCGCCACAACCGATCCCGGTCGAATTCTTGAGGCTCCGTCCACCACCATGGACAGGGATTCCAGCCCCTCAACGGCCATGTCGTATGCGGCGTCGCCCGGCTCGATTCCATAGCGGGAGCACAATCCGGCGAATCCCGCACGCAGATCCGTCCCGTCTTCGGCGGTCAGCGACGCAAGGTCAAGGCATCCACGGGCCTGATTCTCGTCCGCCCCGCAGTTCTCGATAAGAAGACGATGTACCTCGTCCGCACCAATCTTGTCGATCTTGTCTATCTCCCGCAGCACGCCCTCGACATCCGTCAATCCCAGCGACCGATAGAAGCCCTCCGACAGCTTGCGGTTGTTGGCGTGCACGGTGGCTTTAGGAAGTCCCAGCTCACGCAGCCTCTCCAACGCGGACACCATCACCAAAGGAAGCTCGACCTCGTAATGCTCCGGAAGGTCGCCATTGCCCACCACATCGATGTCCGCCTGGACGAACTCGCGGAAACGCCCTTCCTGCGGGCGCTCCCCTCTCCACACCTTCTGTATCTGCCACCGTTTGAAGGGGAACGTCAATGAGCCCGAATTCTCGACAACGTATCTGCTCAAAGGGACGGTCAGATCGAAATGCAATCCCAGACGCTCCTCCACTGGAGTGTCGCTCTCCGACCCCACGTCCTGCAGACGCGACAGAAGATATATCTCCTTGCTCGTCTCGCCTTTTTTCAACAGACTCGCCCCCGCCTCCACGGCACGGGTCTCGATCCCAATGAATCCATTGAGCTCAAACACCTCCCGCACTGTGTCGATGACCTTCTGTTCAACGACCCGCTCGGAGGGAAGCCATTCCGGAAATCCTGATATTGATGCGCCTTTAGCCACGGTTCCATATAATAGGTGAGGTTGCGGAAATGACGCCACAGCGTCCCGCCACCTTCACCGCACACGCTTGTAAGGAGCTGGTCATGGCCGACGAAAACGTCACCCCCGAATCAACAGCCGATGTCAACGACGCGAAGGCTTCCGCCGCGCCTCAGGAGCATCGTCCCGCCGCGCCGGTGCCATCCCCCGCGGCGATGGCGGGCAAGGCCCATGTTCCGTCCCCCGCCGCGCTGTCGGCACGGGCCGGGAAAGCCACGACCGCCGCGCCTGCGGTTCTGGCATCGGACTATTCGGACAAGCAGATCGATGAGGCAGCGGCCTTCGGGCGTGTCGCCGACGATGGAACGGTGTTCGTGACCGATGGCGATTCCGAGCGTCCCGTGGGACAGTTCCCCGACGCGTCCTCGCCGAAGGAGGCGCTGTCCCTCTACGCGCGTCGTTTCCTTGATCTCAAGGCCAAACTGGACCTTTTCGCCACCCGTCTTGAGAACGCCTCGATCAAGCCCCATGAAATCGACGAGTCCGTGACGCTGCTTGGTGAGGAGGTTCGCGAACCCGCCGTCGTCGGAGACCTGTCGTCGCTGCGCTCCGAATACGAGCGTCTGTCCTCCAGGGCTGGACAGCGCAAGGATGAGATCGCCGCCACCCGCAAGGAGGCCATGGCCAAGGCCGTCGCGGAGCGCACCGTAATCGTAGAGAAGGCCGAGCAGCTGGCCGCATCTCTGGGATCGTCCACGAACTGGCGTCAAACGGCCGACAAGTTCCGAGCTCTTTTCGAGGAATGGCAGAAACATCAGCGCACATCCATCCGCATCGACAAAACCGATGCGGACGCTTTGTGGAAGCGCTTCTCCTCCGCTCGGACGACGTTCAATCAGGCCCGCAGAAAGTGGGCCCAGGAGCGCGACTCCGAACGGGCCTCCGCGCGTGCGGCCAAGGAACAGATCATAGCCGAAGCGCAGTCCCTGAAGGATTCGACGCAATGGGCCGAGACATCCCGTCGCTTCAACGATCTTATGGATAGATGGAAGAAGGCGGGACGCGCGGGACGCAGCGAGGACGACGCGCTGTGGATGAAGTTCAGGGAGGCCGCCGACACCTTCTTCAACGCGCGTCAGGCGGATCGCGATCAGACATCCTCGTCGGAGCATGAGAATCTTGCGAAGAAGGAGGAACTTCTGACCAAGGCGGAGGCTCTTGTCCCGGTCGCCGATGAGAAGGCCGCGAAAAAGGCGCGGAAGGCCCTGGCCTCCATTCAGGAAGAATGGGACCAGATCGGGTATGTTCCGCGCGAGGATATCCGCCGCATCGAAGGACGGCTGGATGCCGTGGACCGCCAGATCAAGGCCGTCGAGGACGCGGCCTGGAAAAACGCCGATCCCGAGGCGGATGCGCGCAAGTCCAGCTTCGAGGAGCAGCTGCGCGGCAGACTCGCCGAATTGGACGAGGCCATCGCACATGAGTCCGACCCCTCCACGAAGGCGGCTTTGGAGGCGGAGAAGGCCACGAAAGAGCAGTGGCTCAACGCGGTGCGCTGAGATTCGGTGCCGCTGTTGCGGACCTTGTTGAAAAGGTTGCTGAAAGAGTTGCTGAAAGGATCGGCGCCAAGCGAATAATCGTCAGGGCTGGTCCACGGCAGGAAGCGTGGAGTGACGAGGTCCCTCAGGGCCTTGACGCTCCACGCTTCCTGTTTCGCGATTCCCCAGTCCTCGCGATTCCCCGGCCTCGACGGGATACCGGTTCGGTAACCTCCCCGGAACTTCTCCGGTGTAATCACCGGCGGCATCAGAACCGTTCGGAAAAACGATTCGACGTCATCGGAGGATCCGCCCACATGATGGAGAACCCCTCGACGACGTCGAATTACGGTTACTCGGCCTTTGTCTCCTGCGCCTTATCGGAACCGGAGTCGTGATCCGAAGAACCGTTGGATAGAGCGGATGAGGAAACCAACTGGCTGTCCCCATCATCGGACGCGCCGGCCGGTGACTCCGGCTGCGGGACCTCGTCATCGGCGGAACCCGCCGGTTCCCCATCCGGATGCTCCGGATCGGCGAAATCCTCGCCCGCAAAGGTGAACTCTCCAAGAATCCCCTCGCCGACAGCGCCGACACGCACTTTCTGTCCATCATGCAAATCGCCCATAAGGATCTTCTCGGATATGGCGTCCTCGATGTCCCGCTGGATTACACGGCGCAGGGGGCGGGCTCCCAGAAGGGGATCGAATCCCTTCTCTGCGAGCAAGTCTTTGGCCCCATCGCTGAGCTCGATGGACATGTGACGCTCGAAAAGCCTGTCATTGAGCTGGTTCACATCGAGGTCGACGATCTGACGCACCTGCGGCTCGGTGAGCTGGCGGAACACGATGATGTCGTCAAGTCGGTTGAGGAACTCGGGGCGGAACTGCCTTTTGAGCTCACTGGAGACCTGATCCCTCATGCGTTGATAGCTGCTCTCCGTGTTGGTCCCCAGATTGAATCCGGTGTTCGCCGCCTTGGCAATGTCGCGCGTTCCCAGATTCGTGGTGAGGATGATGATAGTGTTCTTGAAGTCGACCTTCCTCCCCTGTCCGTCGGTGAGATGTCCATCGTCAAGCACCTGGAGAAGCGTGTTGAAGATGTCTGGATGCGCCTTCTCGATCTCGTCGAAAAGCACCACGGAGAATGGCTTGCGGCGCACCTTCTCGGTAAGCTCGCCACCCTCCTCGTATCCGACGTATCCCGGAGGTGCCCCGAAAAGACGGGACGCGGCGTATTTCTCGGAGAACTCCGACATATCCACGCGTATAAGGGCATCCTCATCGTCGAACAGGAAGTCGGCCAACGCCTTGGCGAGCTCCGTTTTGCCGACGCCCGTGGGGCCCGCGAAGATGAAGGACCCCGCAGGGCGCTTGGGGTCCTTGAGCCCGACCCTTGTCCGCCTGATGGAACGGGACAACGCGGAAACCGCCTCGTCCTGTCCGATGATCCGCTTATGGAGAACCAACTCCATGCTGAGGAGCTTCTTGGATTCGGCCTGGGTGAGCTTGAAGACAGGGATGCCGGTGGTGCTGGACACGACCTCGGCTATCACATCCTCATCGACCACCATGCTGACGGTCGATTCGCCTTCCCTCCACGTGGTCTCCTTCTCCTTGCGCTCGGCCTCAAGCTTCTCCTGATCGTCACGCAGCTGCGCGGCCTTCTCGAAGTCCTGGTCCTTGATCGCCTGGTCCTTCTGCCCCGCAACTTTCGCGATCCTGTCGTCGATTTCCTTGAGCTCCGGGGGTGCCGTCAGCCTCTTGATCCTCAACCTCGCCCCGGCCTCATCGATCAGGTCGATGGCTTTGTCGGGAAGATGCCGGTCCTGGATGTAGCGCGAGGACAGCTCCGCCGCAGCCTGAAGTGCGGAATCCTTGATGGTGACATGATGGTGGTTCTCATAGCGGCTACGGAGCCCCTTGAGTATCTCGATCGTCTCCGCGATCGTCGGCTCGTGCACCTGAATGGGCTGGAAACGCCGTTCAAGCGCGGCGTCCTTCTCGATGTACTTGCGGTATTCCTCGGTCGTGGTCGCGCCGATGGTCTGCAGCTCCCCACGGGCGAGCATGGGCTTGAGCATATCCGACGCCCCAAGCGCTCCATCGGCGCTTCCGGCTCCGACGATGGTGTGGATCTCGTCGATGAACAGCACGATGTCGCCGCGCGTTTTGATCTCCTTGAGGACCTTCTTGAGCCTTTCCTCGAAATCACCGCGATACCGTGATCCTGCGACCATCGAGCCCAGATCAAGCGAATACACCTGCTTGCCCTTCAGCGTCTCAGGAACGTCCCCGGCGTTAATCTTCTGGGCCAGCCCCTCGACGACCGCGGTCTTGCCGACGCCCGGATCCCCAATGAGAACGGGGTTGTTCTTGGTTCTGCGTGACAGCACGACCATCACGCGTTCGATCTCGGCGCTTCTGCCGATCACGGGATCAAGCTTCCCCTCGGCGGCCTCGGTCGTAAGATTCCTTCCGAACTGGTCGAGGATGGCCGATCCAGTCTGGCTGCGTTTCTCTTGCACTCCGCCGGCATTGGCGAGGTCCTGCGCCGAGGAGTCGTCCCCGGTGCCCGTGTTTCCACGAATAAGGTCGATCGTCGTGGTGCGCAGCTCCCCCAGATCGACATCCATTTTGATGAGGACCTGGGTCCCCACCCCCTCGCCCTCGCGGATCAGGCCCAAAAGAATGTGTTCCGTGCCGATGTAGCTGTGTCCCAACTGCAACGCCTCGCGCAGACTCAGCTCAAGAACCTGACGCGCGTGCGGCGTGAACGGAATGTGCCCGTTGGGGGCCGCGCTCCCCTTGCCGATCATCTCCTCGACCTGCTTGCGCGTGTCCTCGAGGGTGACCCCTTTGGCGGCCAGTGCCTTGGCTGCGACTCCTTCGCCCTCACGTATCAGCCCCAGCAGCAGGTGCTCGGTGCCGATGTAATTGTGCTGAAGGTTGCGGGCCTCCTCCTGAGCCAGCACGATTACACGCCTGGCCCGGTCGGTGAACCGTTCGAACATGCTTGTTCCTCCACTCTTGTCAGTCCATCCCACTCTACCGATTCGCTCTGACCTTTATTTCCACCCCCTCCGCTATTGCGCTCACTGCGCAAAGACGGGATATGCTGGTTCCGTTGGGACGCTCAGGGAGGTTGACGATGGATCGTGGCCACGCATTGGATGACGGATCGCTGAAAACCGTTATGGAGGACACCTCGGATGGGTCTGTCAAAAAGGATATCGTCGTCGGCGTCGACGGCTCCCCGGAGTCCTTCGCCGCGCTTCGCTGGGCCTTGCGGGAAGCATCCCTCGATTCCAGACACGTCAACGCCGTTTTTGGCTGGACCCGGTCCTGGAGTCTTGGCCCGGAACCGCAGGATGACGATGAATGGGACAGAACGAGAGTACGGATTTCCTCGAAGCTGCGCGAGTGGGCCGACACGGCCTGCCAAGGGATGGATTTCGACAGGAACGACCTGACGCTCACATCGGTGCACGCCTCGGGCGCGAGCGCTCTGATGACCATGGGATCCGCCGCGCAGCAGATCGTCGTCGGACGACGGAGCGTGGGACGCATGACACGATGGCTCACGGGCTCCCTCTCCTCGTCGCTCGCCGAGGATGCGCGCGTCCCCGTGACCATCGTCAAGACTCCAACCGACGAGGCATCGACCGTCCGCCAGCAGATCGCACGCACGCTCTCGCCGTCAAGGGACGACGCGACATTCTCCAGTCGTCGCGCCGACTCTCTCCCCGCATACGACTCTGAGGAGTCTCCCATCGTCGTGGGTGTCGACGGTTCAGCCACATCACGACGGGCACTGCGCTTCGCAAGAGACATGGCGGCTCTCCGCCACCGTCCGCTACGGGTCATCATGTGTTGGCAGCTGCGCGATCTGGGAACGGTTCCAGGTTACGAGCGGGCCGTCGCGCCCATCTCACAGGCGCAGTCGTACGCGCAGCAGATCGTCGAGAGAACCGTCGATGAGGAGTTGCCCCACACCGGTGGGGACATCCAGGCCTATGCCTTCCATATCCCCGCCGCGCAGGGGTTGATCGACGCGTCGCGGTACGCGGCCCACATCATCGTGGGAACGCGTGGATTAAGCGGTATGGATGCCAGATTCCTCGGATCGGTCTCCCGTCAGGTCGTAGACCTCTCGGAATGCTCAGTCACCGTCGTCCACTGAGCCGTCAGTCGGCCGCCGGATCGTCAACGACCGCCGAGCCACCGCCGTCCACCGGGCCGTCCCCATCCTCCGCACTCTCGATAAGCTCTATCTGCGCGGACTCCTCGCGGGGCCTCTGCTCAATGACATCAATATGAATGTCATCATACGCGGGAGTGGATTGCACCCACAGATGAGGAGAAGCGGGGGGCTGGATCTGCGAATGCTCGCCACAACCATGGTCAAGAGACACGACCTTACCGTCATCTGGACTCCACATATTCGCGCAGACACCGAACTGAAGACCTAGATCCCCGCGGATCGGCACGAGGAAACCGCATGTGGAGCAGGGGTTGCCGGATGCCACCCGTGTCGACAGAGACCGGGGGCCGCGCGATCCGTGATACCACCTCTCCGCAGTCTGCGAACGCCCTTCGGGACTGAGAACCCGGTTCCGGGTGAGAGAGAACTCCTCAACCACCTCATCGCGGTCCTCGGATTCATTCTCAGATCCATCCCCGGAGGACAAGTCCTCCTGCGTAGAATCCGCCTTCTCCCCATCCCGCGACAATTCCGCATTCCGAGGCAATCCGGATTCCAAACGCGCATCATCGGTGGACGTGCCCATCACATCAGTGACGGAGATGTCCGAAGGCTCAAGCCTGTCCTTCCATGGGACCCATGACGGAGACAGAACCGCATCGTCCGTCGGAACAAGGGAGGACTCATCCACCGTCCACAGTTCACGCTCGGTGTCATGGAACAACGTCGCCGACCATTGCCAGCCCTCATACCCGGTCATCAGACAGGCGAAACGGTAGTCGGTGACACCGTCGTCAAGTTGCAGGACCGCGAGCAGACCGCCAACGCGCCCGGGATCCTCGGCAGCCGCGACGACGGCCGACAATGCGATGTCGCGCGGATCCATAGCCGTCTCCTGAGTCGTCATCAGTCCTCCACGTCGAAATCGTCAGCCACCGCACGGAGCACGGATGCGAGCTTTCGGCTCTCCGCCGGTGCGGGATAATGATGCCGCCTCAACCCGGCGCCTGCCCCATCCAGCAGTTTGATGAGGTCCTCGACAATCGCGACCATATCGTCAGGCTTCGGACGCGTCGCCCTGACCATCGAGGGGCGTGATCCCAAAACCCTCACATCAAGGGCCTGAGGTCCCCTGCGCCCGTCCACCACGGAGAACTCCACCCGCGACCCCTTGCGTGGAGGCGTGCCCGCATCGGTCAGGGACGCGGCCGGCATGAAGACATCATGCCCTGACTCATCGGCGATGAACCCATATCCCTTGTCCGCGTCATACCAACGAACCCGTCCACTCGGCATAGTCGTGCACACCTCATTCCGCAACATACGACCAGACGCCCTGTCTGATGTTCCTTGTCCGTGGAACAGTCTACTCCATACGCCATCACCGCTGGGGGAATCAGCGCCAGGCTTTGTCGTCTCGGCGGAACCATGCGCATCGTCCCGTGCAGCCCGCTGCGCTTCCCTGTCAGAGGTCGTTCAATCGCCTGCGTTCTGGTGACGACGCCGCTCCCTGTCGCCCCAGCGCAGAGGCCCCGTGGCATCGGATTTCTCCGACCTCTTCGATTTCTCTGTCACGGCCACCGCTGCATCACCGCCATCCGCCGCGGAATCCCTCTCAACTGGTGCGATGGGCAGGATGACGGTGATGGTCAGCCCACCTCCGTCCGATTCGCTCGCGACGATCAAGCCCTTATGCGCCTTGACCACGGACAGGACGATGGCCATGCCTAGGCCGGTTCCGCCCTTTTCTCGTGCGCGAGAGGGATCGGCGGTGTAGAAGCGCTCGAAAATCTGTGGCCTGTCCTCGTCAGGAACGCCTGGACCATGGTCGATGAACCGCATCACGGCATAGGTCGTTCCTATCCTCATGGACCGGCCGACTTCAACCGCGTCGAGGAAGCGCCGAAGGGAGCGCTCATGTGGAGGCAACGCCGACAGCTCCTCCGGTGACATGGCCGCCGGAAGCACGCCAAGCCCCATCTGCACGCTGGAATCGGCCGGCGTGTACCGGTGGATGTTCCCGACGATGTTCGTGATGACTTGTCGGATGCGGGAGGGATCCCCGGAGATGGACACGGCGGGAGGCGCGCCGGCGGAGAAGACCAACGATACGACGCCCCCGGATCCGGGGGACAGATCTACGACTCCGGTGTCGACGGATCGCTCGGGATCGAGAGCATGAAGATCATCCGAGGAGTCGAGCAGGACTGCGGTGAGGTCGACAGTGCTCGTCATGTCGATTCCCCGCCCCTCGTCCAAACGCGCCAGAGACAGGAGATCCTCGACGAGGACGGTCATGCGCGTGCTGGAATCCTCGATATGGCGGATGGAAGAATCGGCCCTGTCCAGGGCACCGGGAAGATCCCTCTGCATCGTGTACAGCTCCGCGTATCCATGTATGGCCGCCAAAGGCGTCCTCAGCTCATGACTGGCATCGGACACGAAGCGTTTCATCTTCTCGGTCGTCTTCTCCTGCTCCCTGAAGCTCGACTCGATCCGGGCAAGCATGGTGTTCAGCGATGCCGACAGCGATCCGACCTCGGTGTTTTCCGGTGCCGGCGGAATCCGTTCGCTCAGGTCGCCTGCGGCGATTTTGGCAGCGGTTTTCTCAATCCGCTTCAGTGGAGCCAGGGTGCGTTGTATGAGCACGGTGGCGATGATAACGCTAAGCATGATGATCGCGGCGCCCACCATCAAGGTGTATCTGGTCAACGTGTTGACCGTATCGATCTGGTCGCTGAGCGAGAGCCCGATGTAGACGACACCTCCGACAGTGCTCTCGCCGCTCTGGCTTTTGTTCATCCACTGCAGCGCCAGAACCCTCCACGGCGCCTTGGCCTTCTGAAGCGTGTCCCGATCGGATTGCGAGCTTGATGACGTCGTCACCTTGGCCGTCGTCGTGAAGGGAGTGCCCAGCTGCACGGTGCCCATGCTGCCGTTCGCCGGAAGTGTGGGCACCGACACCACGCCGCCTTTGAGGACGGGAACCAACGGCGTGGCGATGATGGTATTCGACGTGTTTCGCATCTGGAGGAAGTAGTCGGTCGGTCCCGCCGTGGACTGGCTGCTGTCCCGGCTGCTGAGAAGACCCACGTTGTTGTAGACGAGTTCGGCCTGCTGGACGAGCTGCGTGTCGGTTTTGTTGAGAAGGTAGTTTCCCACGAGCTGGCGGATGGACAGGGACACGCTGACCGTGCCGATCACCAGAAGGATGGTCGTCATGGCGACGATCTTGACGCCCAGAGGCACACCGTCCAGACGCGTGAGAAGGAACCGTGTGACGGGGTTCCTCCGCTTGGGCTTTCCGGTTTTCCTTCCCCACGGATGGAAGGCGGTCTTGTCCGGGGTTTTCACTGCGCGGAGTTTCTCCGGGGCGCTCGGATCATGTATCCGATTCCGCGCTTGGTCTCGATCAGGGGATCGACCTTGGTGACGGTTCCGTCATCATTGGTGATTTCGATGCCATCGACCTTCTTGCGCAGATACGAGATGTACGATTCGACGATCGCCGCATCGCCGCCCCAGTCGTATTGCCAGACATGGTCAAGTATCTGGGCCTTGGATAGGACTCTGCCTTCGTTGTCCATCAGATAACGCAGAAGCTTGTATTCGGTCGGGCTCAGATCAATAGCCTGTCCCGCGCGGGAGACATCGTGCGAATCCTCATTAATCTCCAAATCGCCGACGCGGATGATGGGGTCATCCTCCTCCTGTCCGTGCGTTCGGCGGAGAATGGCGCGGATGCGGGCCACGACCTCCTCGAGGCTGAAGGGCTTGGTGACGTAGTCATCCCCTCCGACCGTGAGGCCCATCACCTTGTCCTGCGTGTCATCGCGGGCGGTGAGGAACAGGACGGGCGCGTCGATGCCGCCCTGCCTTATCCGCCTTGTGACGGTGAAGCCATCGATGTCCGGAAGCATCACATCCAGAACGATAAGATCGGGATGCGTTTCCTCGATGACTTTGATCGCCTCAGAACCGGACGCGGCGGTATTAACCTCAAAGCCCGAGAAATGCAGCGAAGCGACAAGAAGTTCACGAATCGACGGTTCGTCGTCGACGACCACAATGGATGCTTCAATCGGTTTGCTCATGTGACTCAGAATTGCCCCCATCACTGGACGTTTCCTGAACACCCTCTGGATTTTGCTTGACTGTTAATCGGCGCGGAACAATATGCCGCGGCCACGACGACGTTGCGACACCGTGCCGCGGAGCCTTCCTGCCCCTAGAAGGCCGTCGCATCGACTTCAATCGCGGCATCTTGACATGGGAACGACGAGGCGCGGCATGCCGCTTTCGGCGTCGCTTGGTGACCACTATTGCCACTACGGCCAGGGCGACGAGGACGACGGCAAGAATCCCGACACCCACCCATGCCGCCGTGGATGACGTGGACGACTGTTTCACCGTGGATATCTCGGACATCAAAGCCAGGGCGGAGGCCGCCCAATCACGGTCGCTTGAGGACATCAAAGGCTTTGTGGCGGCGCTCGACAGCGAGTCCACAGTGCTTTGGCGGCGCAGCCACGCCTCGGAGTTCGACGACACCGCGACGACGAGGCTCCCATCGTCAGAGCCCACGGCAAGCATCACCGTATTGGCGGGGGGATCAAGGGAATTAAGCAAATTGGCGGCCCACGTGGCGGGTTTCTTGCCTTCAGGGAAATGAGCCAGATACAGAAGTCGGACGCTGACGCCCGTCGTCTTTTTGGTTTCCGTGATAGCGTCACTCACCTTCGAGAAATCAGATCCCAGAAGGTTCTCGGTGTCGGTGATCGAGTCGTTGATGGATATGGAGTCCGATGAGGACGACGAAGACGAGGACGACGATGGGGATGAGGAGGATGAGGACGAGCTGGATTCCGCGCCGGCCGCATAGGATCCTGAGCCAAGTGCCTCGGCCAGCATCGTCACCAGCATCACAAGGACGATGGCGAGGCGTATGACCACATCGCCAGACCGGGTACGCATCGAACGCCTATTGACCATATCGTCCACCTTAGCGGTCAGGACGTCCGCAACACCACAGGAAACAATCAGATCAACCCGAAAGGACGACCATGCCCCACTATCAGGTGGACTCCGAGCGCATACGCTCATCCAGCGCGGCGGTCAACGCATCCATCACCCAGATTCGCGACGCGGTCACTGGCATGTACACCAATCTATCCGATCTCCAAAGTGTGTGGACAGGCGGCGCCGCCACCCAGTTCACGTCGGTTGCAGATCAATGGAGAAGCGCCCAACAGCAGATGGAGCAGTCATTGGAGGCGATCCAGCAGGCACTGGCCCAGGCGTCCAATGTCTATGAACAGGCTGAGACGCAGGCATCCATGCTGTTCACGCGATCTTAGTGAAAACGCCTCGACGGAATTGAAAGGTTGAGGCGGCGGAACAAAAAGCGGCGTCCCAGGCTGTTTTCAGCCCGGGACGCCTCCCGTATCACACGCCCTGTGTCAGTAGCCCATATCGGCACTGGGAGCGGGAGCCGCGGGTGCGGGTTCCGGCTTGTTGGCGACAACGGCCTCCGTGGTCAGGAAGAGTCCCGCGATGGACGCGGCGTTCTGGAGCGCGGAGCGGGTCACCTTGACGGGATCGGCGACGCCGGCCGCAAGAAGGTCCTCGTACACGTCGGTCGCGGCGTTGAATCCCTGTCCCTCGGGAAGCTCACGGACCTTGTTGAGAACAACATCCCCGGAAACGCCCGAGTTCTCGGCGATCTGCTTGATGGGGGCCTGGACCGCGCGGAACACAATGGCCGCACCAGTGGCCTCCTCGCCCTCGAGCGAGGTAATCGTAGCGGAGGACTCCGCCTTCTTCGCGGCCTGCACGAGAGCGACGCCACCACCGGGAAGCAGACCCTCCTCGATGGCCGCCTTCGCGTTGCGAACGGCATCCTCGATGCGGTGCTTGCGCTCCTTGGCCTCAACCTCGGTCGCGGCTCCGACCTTGATCACGGCAACGCCTCCGGCAAGCTTCGCCAGACGCTCCTGAAGCTTCTCGCGGTCGTAATCGGAGTCGGTGTTCTCGATCTCGGCGCGAATCTGCGCGACGCGGGCATCGACATCGCCCTTGGAGCCGCCACCGGACACAATGGTGGTCTCATCCTTCGAGACGATGACCTTCTTGGCGGTTCCGAAAACGGACATGTCGACGGACTCCAGCTTGAGGCCCAGCTCGTCGGACACCACCTGCGCGCCCGTCAGAATGGCCATATCCTGAAGCATGGCCTTGCGGCGGTCGCCAAATCCTGGAGCCTTGACGGCGCAGGAGTTGAACGTTCCACGAATCTTGTTGAGGATCAAGGTGGGGAGAGCCTCTCCATCGACATCCTCGGCGATGATCAGCAGCGGCTTGCCGGTCTTCATGACAAGCTCGGCGATGTGCACGACATCCTGCTGGCTCGACAGCTTTCCTGAGGTCAGAAGGATGTACGGATCCTCAAGAACCGCAGTCTGCTCGTCGGCGTTGGTCACGAAATACGGCGCGATGTAGCCCTTGTCGAAGCGCATGCCCTCGGTGAACTCGAGATCGAGTCCGAAGCGGTTGTTGTCCTCAACGGTGACGACGCCATCCTGACCGACCTTGTCAAGAGCCTCGGCGATCTTCTCTCCGACCTCGGGATCCGCGGCGGAGATAGTCGCGGTCGCGGCGATCTGCTCCTTGGTCTCGACGTCCTTGGCGCTGGCGACCAGCTCCTTGACGATCTCATCCGACGCCTTC
This sequence comes from uncultured Bifidobacterium sp., assembly GCF_949292005.1. Taxonomy (GTDB): domain Bacteria; phylum Actinomycetota; class Actinomycetes; order Actinomycetales; family Bifidobacteriaceae; genus Bifidobacterium. The sequence continues at coordinate 39,787 of NZ_CASEXV010000076.1, forward strand.
TCAATTCCACGACGCAGAGCGATGGGATTGGACCCGGCAACGACGTTCTTGAGTCCCTCATGGACGAGGGACTGAGCAAGCACGGTGGCGGTGGTGGTTCCATCTCCGGCGACATCGTCGGTCTTCTTGGCGACCTCCTTCACCAGCTCGGCGCCGATGCGCTCATATGGATCCTCGAGGTCGATCTCCTTTGCGATGGAGACGCCATCGTTGGTGATCGTCGGAGCGCCATAGGACTTGTCAAGAACGACGTTCCGTCCCTTGGGTCCCAGAGTGACCTTCACGGTATCGGCCAGCTTATCGAGGCCCGCGAGCATTCCCTGACGAGCATCCTCGTCGTATGCAATGATTTTTGCCATTGTTCCTCCACATATGGCTTGGGGTGTGTATTCCACCCGTGACGGACAAGCATCGGACGGCCGTCAGCTGCCGTCTTATCACTCACCTATCTCGAGTGCTAACTGGGAGATTAGCACTCAGCGTGGCGGAGTGCCAACACACGTCACGGGGATTGCGCTTACGGCATGAACAGCAAAACGGTGGGGCCCCGGCTAATAGCCGGGACCCCACCGCCAGAATCAGCGAAACGCTCAGATGCGCGTCACCGTGGTCGCCTGAAGACCCTTCGAGCTCGACTCGGACTCAAACTCCACCTTGTCGTTCTCATGGAGCGTACGATGTCCCTCTCCCTGAATCACAGAGTAGTGAACGAACACATCCTCTGAACCATCATCAGGGGTAATGAATCCATAACCCTTCTGATCATTGAAAAATTTAACGGTACCTTGTGCCATAGCAATCATCCCTCGTTAGAGCACCGCACAGATATACAGAAGAGTCCGACTGATTTCGCGCTCACCATCTCGCGGCCATACTCACTATAGCGTCACCCGCGCATAAAACGCCGACACGCCCACTAATTGATCAACACAACCACAATCGGAGAGACAAGACCGTCCTCCTGCTGGACCGACGTGATCCCCAAAGAGTCCGCGACGCTTTTCGCGGTCGCCTCGTCTGAGGAGCTCTGATACCAGACGACCGTCTGATCCGGAAGAGTCGAGGAGTCCGTGGGGTTGGCCGCGGTGACGTTGGTGTAGCCTGCCTGCTCCAGCACACTCGCCTTGGTCGCGGCATATCCCGCCACTCCGGTGGCATTGACGACGCGGACGGAAGTCGACTTGTCGACTGTTCCTGTCTGTGATTGCGTCGCCGTGGATGACGACGTGGCTGTGGATGACGTGGCCGACGAAGATGTCGACGCGGACGATGACGTGGCCGACGCGGACGACGATGACGAAGCCATGGCCGACGAGGATGCGGTGGTCGCCTGCGAGGAGGATGAGCCGAAAAGCGAACCCACGTGCGATATCTGCCCGGAATAGACCGCCCAGACGAGAAGTCCGACCAACGCGGCCACGACGACGGAAATCAGAACGGGAGACAGCCTGACCAGAAAAGGCCTGTTCCCACGGTGAGTCCCAACCGGACCCGCCGGCGGATCGTCGAAGGCGTCCCTATCGACGATTACGCCGTTATTGCGTTCATTACGCGCCATGATGGCCTTCCCTTCGCTGCGCTACCAGTCGTAGTCTACCGGCTTGGCGACCAACCCGGAACCCGGACGCCACCACATCCACCGTACATACACGCGAAATCGCGCCGAAAGCCAAATCCCGCGGTTAAGGACCATGGTAACCGTCCACCGACTTGGGCGAGGCAGGACATACTGTGGACGTATGACCACGTCGCGCATAAAGCCTCTGAGCGAACTTATCGACCCCGGGTGGGCCCGCGCCCTGTCGGACGTGGAGCCCCAGGTGCATGCCATGGGATCCTTTCTCCGGGCCGAAAACGCCCAGGGACGTCGATGGCTTCCTCCGGCCTCGTCGGTGCTTCGAGCGTTCACCATACCCTTCGACTCGATTAAAGTCCTGATCGTCGGCCAGGATCCATATCCGACACCCGGCCATCCCGTGGGTCTGAGCTTCTGCGTGGCGCCCGACGTCTCCCCCATCCCCCGAAGCCTGTCGAACATCTATCAGGAACTCTGCGACGACCTTCACGTCCCGCGACCCGCGAACGGGGATCTGACGCCATGGACACGCCAAGGGGTGATGCTCCTCAACAGATGCCTCACTGTCGGCGTCGGCAGACCCAACAGCCATCAGGGCAAGGGATGGGAGGAGATCACCCAGGCGGCCATCCGCGCGCTTAATGACAGAACGGACGACAAGGGCCGACCCAGACCTTTGGTGGCCATTCTGTGGGGCAGGAACGCAAGGTCCCTCACCCCTTTGCTTACGAACGCGGTGGTCATCGAGTCACCTCATCCCAGTCCTTTGTCGGCCTCCCGCGGATTCTTCGGTTCACGACCGTTCTCCCGCACCAATCGCGCGCTGACTGACATGGGCGCCACCCCCATAGATTGGGAGCTCCCCTCATAGCTCTCAGCGCACCGGCCGCGCCGGCCGCTACAATACTGTCCGTCCACCGTCAACCGTCAGGAGAGCACCTCATCATGCCGCTTCCCCCTCCACGTCCACAAACCCCGTCCCCGCTCGCCGGGGCGGCCGCTCCCACGCCTCCGTTCGGAGCCTCGACAACGGCAAGCTCCCCCCAGATCTCCCCGGACGGCCTGCGATACGCGACGTCGATCGCCGACAGGATCCGCGACCGGTTCTCAACCGCGCTCGTAGGTCAGGACGACCTGCGCGAGGCGCTGATCGTCGCTCTTGCGGCGGGTGGCCACATACTCATCGAATCGGTTCCGGGACTGGCCAAGACCACCGCGGCCCGTCTGCTCGCGGCATCCGTCTCCGGCAGTTTCAAAAGGGTCCAGTGCACACCCGACCTCATGCCATCGGATCTGGTGGGAACGCAGATCTTCGACTTCGCGTCCCAGCGCTTCGTCACGCAGATAGGACCCATCCACGCGAACATCGTCCTTCTTGACGAGATCAACAGGGCCAACGCCAAAACACAATCGGCGATGCTTGAGGCGATGGCCGAGGGCGCCACGACCATCGGAGGGGAGCGCATTCCCCTTCCCTCCCCCTTCATGGTGATAGCCACGCAGAACCCGATCGAGGAAGAGGGCACCTTCGCGCTTCCCGAGGCCCAGATGGACCGTTTCATGATGAAGACCATCATGACCTATCCCACCGTCGAGGACGAGACCTCCATGTTGTCGATGCTTTCCGAGAGGGAATCCGATTCGGCCATCCCGTCGGCACCCCAGATCGAGCCGATCAGCATCAAGGACGTCCAGTTCCTCCGCTCCGCAGCGCGCCGCGTGCATGTGTCCGAGGCCATCATGTCCTACGCCGTGAATCTCGCCTGGACCTCGCGTGGCGGCGGCCCCAACCCCGTCAAGGGATTGTCGCGAACCGTCCGACTCGGAGCGAGCCCCCGAGCGTCGATAGCGCTTATGCGCACGGCGCAGGCGGGAGCGCTGCTGTCCGACCGGGACTACGTCATTCCGGAGGACGTGCGGCGATTCACCCACGATGTTCTCCGACACCGCCTGATTCTGACCTTTGAGGCGCTTGCCGACGGGGTGACGGCCGACAAGGTCATCGACCAGATCGTCGAGGCGGTTCCCGTTCCATGATCCCCGCGGCAGAGCAGGATAATCCCGTACGGCGCAAGATCGAGCGGCTTGGATCGTCACTCAGCATGCCCACCGTGCGTAGGGCGCTGGGGATGCTCGAAGGGGAACATCCCTCCGGACGCCCCTCGGGAGATGGCGACGTCACCGACATCCGTCCATACACCATCGAGGATGAGGCCAGGCTGATCGATTGGAGGGCGAGCGCCCGCATCGGACGCCCGGTCGTCGTCAGCCGCGAGCGCATGGCGACATCTCGTGTGTGGATGATTCTCGATGTCGGCGAGGAGATGACGGGGATCTGCTCGAACGGCGAAAGGGCCGTCGATGTCGCCGCGAACGCCTTGTGCATGGTGGGCGCTCTGAGCCTTCGCCGCCTCGACGACATATCGTTTGTGACCGCCGACTCGCACCGCATCGTGAGAACGCCATTCCATGGAAGTCTCGCGCGGTTCGAATCCATCGTGGACTCAGGCGTGGAACGCGCCGGACGGCATCCACGCGACGCACGTTCCATGCTGGACTACCTCTCGCGCATCCGTGACCGCCACTCACTTGTGGTCGTCGCCACCGAGGAGCATTCCATCACCACCGACCACATCACGATGCTCACCGGCATCGCACGCTCCCACCCACTTATCCTGATCAGGGTCTCCACAGTCAATCCATTGCGTGACCACGGATACCGTCTCAGCGACCGAAGGGGACGGAGGATCCCCTCGTTCATGATCGGATCCTCCGTGGCCGAGCACATCGACGCGCGCCGCGCGTATGTGTCCGCCATGCTCGACCGCGACATGACACGAGTCGGAGCCGTCCATGTGCGTGCGGATTCCAGCGAAACGATGTTCGACCGGTTCCTGCATGAGATGTCCAGAGTCATGACGCCGGCCCAAGGACGGCAGGGGATCTCCGAGGCATCCTCATGGAGGCGGGCATGACGCAGACACTCGACGTCTCCACACTCTCCGTAGCGCAGACCGGATCGGCGACCACCCTCATCCTCCTCGCCGTCACTGCGATCGCCATCGCCGTATGCCTGTTCGCAGCGGCGCGCGCCCTATCACGTCCTTCAGTGCCGACACCGCCAAGCTCCCGCGCAAGAGGCGCCCATAGCAGATCACCCCACCAGAACGCGTGGAGATCACGGGTGGAGGATGTCGTGCGAAAAAACCACAGCGGGACGATGGACGACGATGAGGCGTATGCGGCTTTGGCACGCATCGCCAGAGAATTCGCCGAGGAGAGCACTGGAACGCCCATGGGATCACGCACCTTGTCCGACATCTCAGAACTCCGCTCCACGACATCGCACACCGATGGCATCGATATGCTCCGGCACACCATAGCCGCCATATATCCGGCCGAGTTCTCCGCCCGGCGGCGCAATCCCCTTGTCGCCGACACCACAGTGGATGACGCCGCGGAATGGGTTCTCAACCTCGTGGACAGGTGGCGACGATGATCACCTTCCGCTGGCCAATCGTGGGCGTATCGGCCCTGGCGCTCGCGCTTGCAATCGTCATTGCGTTGATTCTGGCGGACCGCCGTAGGACACACCGCACCGACGATCCACTTGTTTTCGACGTATCCGAGGCATGGGACAGCGACGAGGGGGCCTCGCTGCTGTCGACATGGAAAAGGCTCAATCGTGTCGCGCTGGTGGCCCTATCCTCGATGGTCATCCTCTCCATCATCCTGCTCGCCCGTCCCAGCACGGTCAACAGCACCACCCAGTACTCGTCCAACAGGGACATCATCCTCTGCCTTGACGTGTCGGGATCCACGCTGCCTTACGACCGCGAGGTCATCGACACCTATCTGGATGTTGCCAAGAACGCGTCAGGAGAGCGCATCGGTCTGAGCATCTTCAACTCCACATCCCGCACCGTCTTCCCCCTGACCGACGACTACGAGCTTGTGGAGAACCAGCTATCCACCGCGAGCTCGACCTTGAAGGTCGTGCAGTCGCAGGCCGACATCGACGACATGAGCGACGAGGACTATCAGGAGATCTCGGATTGGCTCGATGGAACGCAGAACAAGAAGGACTCGACATCCCTCATCGGAGACGGGCTGGTGGGATGCGCGTCCATGCTCCCGGGATTCGTCTACGGAAGCTCAGCGTCATCGTCCACAGGCGGAACCGGGTCAACGAGGAACGCCTCGATCCTCCTCGCCACCGACAACGTGACGGCCGGAACCCCGACATACACGTTGGCGCAGGCGCTGTCCCTCACGTCGCAGGCGTCCATCACGGTTGACGGCATGTTCTCGGGTCCGCAGGACAGCCTCTCGGGTGATGCGGCGTCCTCCATGAAAAACCTCATCGAGAAGCACGGAGGAATGTTCATGTCCGCCACAACCGAGACATCGGTGCAGAGCCTCGTCAGAGAGCTGGAAAAACGTCGGTCCGGCGCAGACAGGGAACTCACGCGCGCCACCGTGACGGATTCGCCTGGATGGTGGACTCTGGCCCTCGCTGTGATAACCGCATTGTGGATGGCCACGGCATGGAGGCTGAGACGATGAGCGCGGTCACGTTCTCGCCGGCGCTGGGATGGCCCGTCGGCTCCGCGATCGCCGCCGTCATGGTGCTCCTCGCGATTGTCCAGATAGTCCTGTGGCGGAAATCGCGCAATCACCCCACGGATGTGACGGCGGGCTCCATCGCGCGGCGCTCACTCATCTGTCTTGCCGTGGCGCTGGCAGCCCTCACACCCTTGCAGAGCGTCACCGTCACAAGTTCGGCCGTCAAAACGACGGATGTCGTTATCGCCGTTGATGTGACGGGCTCAATGGCCGTATCGGACGCCCATTACGGATCGTCGTCAACCGTCAGCAGACTGTCCGCCGCCTCATCCGCGGTGAAGGACATCACGGGCCTGTACCCGGATTCAAGCTTCGCAGGAATCAGCTTCGGCTCCTCGGCGACGGTCGACGTCCCACTGACTCCGGACACGCTTGCCATCAGCGAGTGGGCGCAAGGACTGACGGTCGAGCCGACGTCGACATCGTCCGGATCAAGCCTCGACACCCCTTTGGATCTTCTGCTCAGAACGTTGAAATCAATTCATGACCAGCATCCCCAAGACCAGATACTCCTTTACCTGATAACCGACGGCGAGAACACCAGTTCCACAACACGTCGCACCTACTCCTCGCTCCGGGCATATCTCGATGACGCGTTCGTCCTGGGGGTCGGTTCGACGACCGGAGGGCACATCCCCAGAACCACCACAAACGAAAGCCCATCCTCGTCGACCGACGACTGGGTCATCGATCCGACAACCGGCAAGGCCGGAATATCCCGCATGGATTCCGCGGAATTGGAATCCATAGCCGATGAGATGGGAGGGACGCACGTCCTGATGACATCCAACGCCACAGCCGCGAAGGCCAAGGCATCCTCGTCCGGCGGTTCCTGGAGAACACGAACGGTGAAAACCACCGCGACCACGGAGTCGCCCATCGTATGGCCCATTGCGGCGGCTCTTCTCATCCTTACCCTCTGGGAGCTGCTGTCATGGCTCCGCACCAGCAGGAGGCTTCTATGACGTGGAGAACGCACGCGGCGAAAACAGGGGGGACACGGGCGGACACGCCGCGTCCCCGCGCGGGTCTGGCCGCACGACTGGGTCTTATCGTTCTTGGCCTTGTGCTCATGGGATTCGCGGCGTTCACGGGAATCAACGCCATCGGCTCCCACCTGTCATCCCAAGCGGCATCGACGCTCTCTTCAAATCTGCGCTCGGCCGCCTCCAACAACGTCGATCTTTCGACGCTGTTGGCCCTCCAGAAGCGCAACGATTCCCGATTCGACAACACGCTCAAGCTCAGCCCGGCGCTTCTTCCCTCGGTGCGCGAACCCGCCGAGAAGAACGCGGCCACATCACGTCGCCTCACCAAGCTCATCGACAAAGAGCTCGCGTCGTCGAAATCCTCGAGCACCACCTCATCAAGCGCGAGCCAGTCGGCGTCCTCGTCGTCATCATCCTCGTCCACGTCATCCTCATCGCAAAGCCTCACCGATGAGCAACGCAAGAAAATCAAGGAGATGCTGGCATCTCAATCCGCGGCATCACCCAGCGCCTCCTCCACATCGTCGTCCACATCATCGCCCACAGGATCATCAAGCTCCTCGGTGCGCCCGTGGTAGCCACCGCCATCCATTAGCCACCGCATCCATCCGACCACATAGACGTCGCGGATGTGGCGCCGGCATGATATGGACGATGGAATGGACGACATGAGCTTTCCCTCGTTGACCACACCCCCAACAATCGGTTCCCGTGTAGATACGGCAATGTCGTTGCCTGTGGACATGACGAAGTCGGCCGTCGATGATCTGTGCGCTCTCACCTCAGCGGTTCCCGCCACATGGACAGGGCGGACCCATGAGCGTTTCCTCACTGAGCTGAACGGCTGCGTGAGCTTGGGAATGGACCTGAGGGAGAGCGTCCGCCTCGACTGGTCACGAACGCGTTCGGAGCTGCTGCCATGAATGTGCGCGTGAGCTCATCCGTGTCCGGAGGGTCGATGAGCGCGGCCCGGTCCGAACAGTTCACCGGGCTTATCCGCGCCATCCACGCGCAGGCCGGCCGCTTCGAACGTCTCGCGCTTCTGTGGATGAGCACGGGCATGTCCGTCGCCGGAACCCGAGCATCCTTCGCGGCCCTGAACGCCGTGACGGGGAATGGCCAGGCATGGGATCACATCATCGCAAGACAATCCGCACTCTGCCTGCAATACGCGGAATCCTGCGCGTCACTGGCGAAGCGGCTCAGCTTCCTCGGTGATCAGGTGTCTCGGGCGCATGGCCTATACTCACAGGCCGAGGAAACCACACGGACAGTGCTATCGCGCATGGTCAGAATCGCGGGAGCGGTGAATCCAACCGCTCCGATTGCGGCGACGCTCGGCTTGGCCACAATCGGCGCGATTCGGGGACTGGCGACCGATGGGAAGATCACCACCACCGATTTTCTGTCCTCTTCCGCGGCACTCCACGAGGCCACGACGGCATCCGCCGCCGATAGCATCATGGGCACACGCATACTAACCGCATCGACGGGCCTGGGCATGGTGTCCGCCGCCGCCCGATCGCTGGCCATGCTGACATCGCGGATCAACAACCTGATACAAGGCGACACCCTTACGCTCACATCGGTCACTCCTTCCCAGGAGGTGGCTCTTCCCTCGGAAACGATCAGCGACGTTCTGGAGAATCTGCGGCGACTCTCTCAGGAGAGGCTCGGACGCACCGATCTCGACAGCGGTCTGTCCTATGCGACCATCGCGATCCAACAATATGTGAACTCATCAGGAGAGAGAACCTGGCTTGTGCTGATACCAGGAACCGACGGGCAGCCCGATTCGCCCTTCGGATGGGAGCAGAACCTCGAGGCGATGAGCGCGAGCGGCGATCAGCGTGCGCGCGCCGACAGCGTTCGGATGGTGGTTGAGGCGATGAGACAGGCCGGAATCGAGAAAATGGATTCAGTGATCCTCGCCGGACACTCCCAGGGAGGAATCGTGGCGGCCTCAGTGGCGGCGGACATGTCCAATTCGTTCACCATCGACCACATCATCACGGCGGGATCTCCCATCGCCAACCATCCAATCCCCTCATCAACCCTGGTAACAGGCATCGAGATGGAGGACGAGCTGGTCGCGTCCCTCGACGGGAGATCGAATCCGAACGGCTCCAATCAAATCACCATAAGAGGCCGATCCATCAAAGGATCCACAGATGCCGGAACCCAGGTGGAAGGGGCCCACTCGGGAGAGATCACCCATTGGCTTAACTACCATCAAGCCGCGTATGCGGATGCCCTGTCGTGGGGATCACCCCAGGTTCTCGAACACGAAAGCAACGTGTCCGGCCTTCTGTCCGGCGGTCTTGTCTCCACCACATATTGGCAGGGCCGAATGGGGAGGTAGCGAGCGCATGCCATGCCATTCCATGTCCCATACGACGAGTCTCCTGGTCCGACCCCGAATGCCGGCGCGGTTCACGGCTCGAAGTATCCTGTATGTCATGAACCTCACTGAGATATCCCCCGCCATAGCCTTGTCTCCTCTTGATGGACGCTATCGCCGCCAGACGCAGCCCCTCGTCGAGTTTCTCAGCGAGCCGGCCCTGAACAGGGAGAGAATCCGAGTCGAAGTCGAATGGATGATTCTTCTGGCCAACGGGTACAAGGGCAACGGGAACACGCCGTTGGTCCCGGGGGTCCATCCCCTGACCGACGAGGAATGCCGGTTCCTGCGCTCCATCGCCGACAATTTCGACGCCGAGGCGATCGCGCGGCATGCGGCCCATGAAGCGGTGACCCACCATGATGTGAAAGCCGTCGAATACTCCATCGACGACGCTCTGGATTCCTCCTCGTCCACGCTTCCAGCCGACAGTCAGCTCCCCCATCTCAAAACACTGGTCCATTTCGCCTGCACGTCCGAGGACATCAACAACCTGTCCATCGCCAGATGCGTGAAGAACGCCGTCGAGCACATATGGCTCCCGGATGTCCAGAGCATCGTCGACGAGCTTGACGAGAAGGCCCACCGATACCGCTCGCGGCCACTGCTCTCCCTCACTCACGGCCAACCCGCCACTCCCACGACCCTGGGAAAGGAGCTGGCGGTGTACGTCCGCCGTCTCGAACGGCAGCTCCGCCATGTGCGGGAGCAGGAGTACCTCGGAAAGATCAACGGGGCCACCGGCACCTTTGGGGCGCATATGGCCGCCATCCCGGAGGTTGACTGGATAGAGGCCTCCCGATACTTCGTGACGGAGCGGATGGGGCTGACATGGAATCCCCTCACCACCCAGATCGAAAGCCACGACTGGCAGGCCGAGCTCTATGGAACCATCAGCCATATCAACCGCATCCTCCACAACCTCGCCGTGGACGTCTGGATGTACATCTCCCGCGGAGTGTTCGCGCAGGAACCCGTCAAAGGCGCGACCGGCTCCTCGACCATGCCGCACAAAATCAACCCCATCCGCTTCGAGAATGCGGAGGCCAATCTGGAGATCTCCTGCGCGATGCTGGACTCGCTTTCAGCGACCCTCACAGAAAGCCGCTGGCAGCGTGATCTGACAGATTCGACCACCCAGCGCAACATCGGATCGGCGATAGGATATTCCGTCCTCGCACTAAGCAACCTCGATGCCGGTCTCCACTCCATCCATCCGAACGAGGCGGCGATGGACAAGGAGCTTGACGATAACTGGGAGGTGCTGGGAGAGCCGATTCAAACGGCCATGCGCGCGGCGGAACTCGCCGGACGGTCAGGGATGGAAAGGCCCTACGAGCAGGTGAAAGAGCTGATGCGGGGACGCGAGATATCGCACGAGGACGTCGAAAAATTCATCGACTCCCTTGATTTCGACGAGAAAACAGCCGACCGGCTGCGCCATCTGACTCCAGCGGGATACACGGGCTGCGCGGACAGGCTGGTCGACTTCGACCGCTTATGACCAGCGTCATGCCAACCCATACCGGGCCGATGTCAGACACCGGTAAAGGCCGCGTCACCATCATCGATACCCCAGCCCATCTGACAAGAAGCCTTGGGGACATCGTTCATGCCGGAATCGCGCTGGTCTGCGGTCTGGTCGTTCTGCTGACCGCATCAACGCTCCAAGGCGTCACCTCCGGAGTCGAATCAGACGCGAACACCGCGGTGCGATCCGTCGACTGGCTGGTGAATCTTCCCGCATCCATGCTCCAGCAGCTGGTCACCGTGCTGATAGTGGTGACGGTGCTCATCCACCTTCTGATCGGACGCGCATGGCTTCAGTCCGCCATGTCCGTCATAGCCCTGTTCGTGGGGTACGGCGCGGCGTGGGCATTGTCCCTCGCGCTGTTCCGAATAGGCGACACCTCCCTTCTGTCGACGCTGGACTCATTGGAGGCCGGCCCACGGACACTGCTTCTCCCCGACATCTACGCGGGACTGGGAGCCTTTCTGACCATGGCCGGCCCCCAGCGATCACGGTCGTCGGTTAAATGGGGCTGGAGCGCCCTTCTCGCCATGGCCGTGCTTCTGGTGGCGGTTCTCTGGTATTCGGTGGCCGGAACGCTTGTGTCCCTCACTGTCGGCCGCGTCGTCGGATCGCTTCTCCGATTCGCCTCAGGCACGATGAACCAAGGCATCTGGGGACGCCAGATAGTGCAAACACTGCGGTCCATAGGACTGGATCCCGAATCGTTGACACGACGAGACGCCGACGCGCACACCCACGCCGTTCCCACCGCCGTCCTGGATGACGACCTCATCGACGGGTCACGGCTATACGACATGACCACCCGCGACGGAGGTCGTTACGTCGTCTCCGTGCTGGACAGCCAGGCCCATGTCGCCGGATACCTCAATCAGCTCTGGCAATGGATACGGCTCAGCGGCATACCCGTGCGCCGCGACCGTTCCGTGTTCGACGCGAACCACCATCATCTCTCCATGATTCTGGGGCTGTCCCACGCGGGACTGCGGACCCCCGACGTCTATGGAACAGCGGATTCGGGAGAATCCTCCCTGCTGGTGTTCCCCGCCGAGGGCACGCCACGTCCCCGGGACATCTCCACGCTTGACGAGGACTCGGCGGTCGCGTATCTGACGTATCTCGACACAGCCAATAGGCGCGGATACACGCATCGTCATATAACTCCATCGTCGTTGGCCATCCTCACGGACGGGACCCCCATCATCGCAGGCTGGCAGAATGGCGACTGCGCAAGCGCCAACGCCAACATCATGGTCGACAGGGCACAGATGATCATCTTGCTCGCATCGTGCTTCGGCACAGACCGTGCCATCGCCTGCGCGCGGCGGGTGTGGAACGTCGAGACCCTTCTCTCCCTCTCCCCCTTCATACAGCGCGCCGCCCTTCCGGTCGGAACACGTTCGCTACCCGATTGCACCAGACAACTGATCTCCTCATTGAGGTCATCGCTGCAGAATCTGGCTCCCGATGACGCGGACGTCGTGCAATCCGTCACCATCTCACGATTCAGTTTCAAATCATTCATCACCATAGCCTTGTCCGTGGTGGCGGTCGCCGTCGTCTTCACCCAGCTTCGTCCCGACGACATCATCGCGGCGGTGACGAACGCCAAGCCCATCTACGCGGCCCTATGCGTTCTTCTGAGCATCATCGCCTGGATGGGATCCGCCATGACGCTGGGCGTTCTCATCGACAGGGACCGGCGGAATTGGCCTGCCCTGTTCCTCACACAGGTCGCCTCAGGTCTCACAGCTGTATCGATGCCGGCAGGGGTCGGACCCGCGTTCATCAACTTCCAGCATCTTCGTCGCCGCGGCCTGCGCAACGCCGAGGCGACGGCGGTAACAAGCGCGACCTGGGCCGTCCAAGGCCTCACCACCATTCTGCTCACCATCCTCGTGGGGCTGTTCACGGGTAGCAACACCCTGTCCGGAGCGATTCCCACGAACACGCTGATAATCGTCATCGGCACGGTGACGCTGGCGTTTTGCCTCGCCATGATCATCACACCCATACGCAAGCTCATCACCGATCGGTACCTCCCCCTCGCCGCGGTGTACGCACGGCGTTTCATTGATATTCTCGCCCGCCCCGAACGCCTTGTCCTGGGTTTTCTTGGCGCCGTCATCCTCAACGTGGCCACGGCTCTGGGATTCTGGATGGCTCTTGCCGCATTCGGCACGTGGACGAATCCTGTGGAGACCACCTTCGTCTTCCTTCTCGCCAACACACTGGCCTCCGCGGTGCCCACGCCGGGCGGACTGGGAGCGGTGGAGGCGGCCCTCACCCTGTCGTTCAGCGGCGTCGGGGTTCCCGCCGGCATCGCGCTCTCGGCCACTCTTCTCTACCGCGTGGTGTTCTACTGGCTTCGCATACCGGCCGGCGCGGCAGCGATGAGATGGCTGTCAGCCCATGACGAGATCTAACGCTGCACTCGCCCTGGACATCTGGGACACGGTCGGGCACAATGTCCCCCATGCTGGAAGACGACATGGAGAAACCCCCGAAATCGTATGTCCCATACGGAAAACTGCGGTATCATCGGTTGGTGAACGTGGCCTGAGAACTTAGAGAAGGCCCCTGACCAAGAAGGATGCTTTCATGGCATACAACAAGTCTGATCTCGTCTCCAAGATCGCGCAGAAGTCGAACCTCACCAAGGCCCAGGCCGAGGCCGCGGTCAACGCCTTCCAGGATGTTTTCGTCGAAGCGATGCAGTCTGGAGAGGGACTTAAGCTCACAGGCCTTTTCTCGGCCGAGCGCGTCAAGCGTGCCGCCCGCACGGGACGCAACCCCCGCACTGGCGAGACCATCGAGATTCCCGCATCCTATGGTGTCCGCATCTCCGCCGGCTCGCTGCTGAAGAAGGCCGTGACCAAGTAGCACCGCCGGGGGTGGATTCCAAAGGAGCGTTCCGCGGAATCCACCCACACCAGGTTCGCAAGAACCGTCCGCTGTTGAACCATAGTCGTTTCAGCAACGGACGGTTTTTCGTATGGATGCGCATTTTTCGCATCGAGCCCGCAAGCGTGGTGAGCCCGTGTCGTCCCCTCTGCTTATCCGCTCACCGTGCTGTTCAGCGTCTCTCCGGTGACGTGTCTTCCGTCAATGCATCAAGCATGTCCAGAACCCGCAGATAGCCCTCCGATGGCGCCGAGTCGAATGGATCGATAAGCATGGCTTCATGCCTGTCGTCACCGGTGATCGCCACGCGTGTCCAGTCACAGCTCCACTGATGCGCCGATCGCAAAGCGGACCTCATGAACCGTCCGCGCAACGCCGCTCTTGTATCCGACGGGGGATTCTCGATTGCAGAATCGACCACGTCCGCGCCGACTTCCACCCTCATGAGGCCACGGGCCAAAAGCGCAGGGTATGATGCGCCGTTGACGATATCGTGATAGTCGAGATCCAGCTCGGCAAAACGCCGTGAATCCGTGACTCCCCGAGCCCTCCATCTCGCAATCAGACGCTTCTTGGCAGCCCAGTCCACACGATTGGACAGAGCGCGGACGTCCCCCGCAGCGGCCGCATCCACAAGCTCCGTCCACTCCTCCACTATGGACCTTGCGCTTGATGTCGTCAGACCGGCATCGACCTTCTCCCCCTTGGAATCCAGGAAACGCGTGACTATCGCAATATAACGCCTCTGGACATCCACGGCCGTCGCTGTGTTCGACCGAGTCCCGACGCCGTCACGTATCTTGGAAAGCCCACGCCCATCACGCAATTCGACAACGGTCGAGGGGCCACCCGCGCTGACTCGGCGATTGGCCTTCCCCGGACTCTCAAGTCCACAGTCCTCAAAGCCCGACGCCACGCCATGACGGGCAGCGTCCTCCATCACGCACAGAACCAGATGCGTGGTCGCAAGCTTCATCCGGGTGGCATACTGCGAACGGTTCGAATCCCCTATGATGACGTGCAGACGTCGGAACTCCTCGGGATCGGCATGCGGCTCATCGCGGGTGTTCACCATGGGTCTGGCCCGTGTCGTTGCTGAGGAGACCGCCTCGTCAAGGAATCCCGCGCGCTGGGACAACTCAAACCCGTCCGCTGTCACGCGCCCCGCGCCCGAGAAGATCTGCCGCGTGACCAGGAACGGCACCAATTCCCTCTCCACCATATCCAACGGAACGAAACGCCGAAGAAGATAGTTCTCGTGGCATCCGAAGGAATGACCGGCCGAATCCACATTGTTCTTGAAAAGATGGACCTTCACCGCACGTCCGGACTGCGCCGCCATGCGCCGCTGGGCATCCACGGCAAGGCGTGACATGACCTCCTCGCCGGCACGATCCTGAACCAGCGCATCATACGGATCACGGCATTCGGCCGTCGCGTATTCGGGGTGGGAGCCCACATCCAGATACAACCTGGCTCCGTTCGTCAGATAGGTGTTGGTCGATCTGCACCTCGACACGATCGGGCGGTACATCGCCAATGCGACCGCACTGGGATCATCATGATGGGAATCACCGGTAACGCTGATCCCATACTCGGTTTCGATCCCGAATATCCGCGAGAATCCTTCAAACTCAGGACTTCTATCCGCATTCCCGACCCGACGGCTCCCGCTATCGTGCAGTTGTGGCATCACTGCCCGCCCTGCTGGACGAAACCGGATACGTATTCCTCGGCGTTTGACTCCAAAGCGGAGGAGATGTCGTCCAGCACGGAATCCAGATCGACATCCTCCACATCGGCGGCGTCGCCCGTCCGCCCCATGACGTCCTGGGTCTCCTCATCCTCGGCCTGACGCCGATCATGATCCTGATTGTGTGGTCTCTCCTGCGATCTCGTTCCCGGCATATCACGCACCTCCCTTTTCTCTTCCTGTCCACACCCCGCACATATCCATCATGCCGCGCACCCATCAATCCACGATGGTCTTTCACCAGACGAGCAACCGCGCGACGACGCCGCTATTGCAGATAGGGACTCAGCTCCTCGATGATCAGACCATTGGATGCGACGATGTCGTTTTCGATCCCCCATTGAATCTCGTCATCATTCCACTGACGCACCTTCCCCTGGGACTCCCACACCACGACCGTTCCCGCCGACACCGCGGGGACGTCCCACCTGTGCAGATTCGGCTCGAAATACGCGTCATACGTTCCATCGGCCACACGGCACAGATCGAGCGAGACCGGCCCCACCCTTTTGATGTCCGCCGGCTTCCCTGCGATGGCCGCCACCACGTCCAAAGCACGAAGAGACTCCTTGGGAAAAATCGACATACCATAGCTGACGACCGAGCCCTTCAGGGAGGACGCCATGGATGGCATGACCTTGTCCCTCTTCTCGCCCAGAGGAGTGGTCCGTATGCGGACCGCCCCCTGCTGACGGGCCGCGACGTAGGTCAGTCCCAGAGCCGGAGCGTGCACGATTCCGATGATCGGCTGCGCGGACAGGTTCTCGTTGTATTCGAACAAGGAGACCGTCACCGTCCATTCAGCCATATTGCGGATGAAGTTGACCCCTCCATCGACCCCGCCCACACACCAGTACCTTTGCCACGGCGAGCACTGCGGCGGCCGGTCACGCCAGAATCCGTTGTAGAAGGCCTTCTCGGAAATCCTTCCCTCGATGTACCTCATCAACCTCCGGTCCACATCCGGAGTGAACTGCGCATCATCGACAGTGAGGGGGGCGACGGCGAGGTCGTGGGGCGTCATCTGATATTGAAGCGCGTGGCGCCCGGCCTCCTGAACGACGTTGGCCATGTCCATGGCGAGTTCGCGTAAATCCATTGTCTATCTCCGTGTCCGCTTTCCATGTCCCACCGGCAACACCCTCATGGGACATCGCACAATCCTCGGCATGGAACGCCGTGGACGTCCACACCCCACCGATTCTACCGTCCGGACACCAGTTCGCGAATCACGCTGTCCGTTCCCCGCACCCGTGCGTCCGCATCGAGAAGACGCATCCGTGACCGGCACCACTCCTCGCTCGGATCCGACATGTCCAAACTCGCCAGACCACCATCGTCGAGCCTTAGCGTGACGGATGACCAGCTCACGGCCACCACACGATCGGGGAACAATGACAGCAGCCGTGCCCTCACACATGCCCGGGTGTCCTCCGGAGCATGATGGCCGGCTGCGAGAACGGCCCGGCCCTCATCAGGGACGATGTTCTCCACAGCCCCCCGAAGGCGGGAAAACACCGACGACTTCGGATCGATGTCCGACCATGACAACGCAAGCGCCTGCACGCGCGGATCCGTCCATAACAGACCCCCCCGCTGCCTCCACCGCTGCAGAAGCTGCCACTTCAGGAGCCATTCGACACGGGAGGCCTCGTCGGCCATCCGCATCCGAGCGTCATCGTCGCTATGACGGATCGCAGCCACATCCCTTAACGCTCGGCTCCACAGATCCACGATTCTGGAGGTGGACTCGTCGGGCCACAGGGGGCGGCCAGTGGAATCGACGCCATGGACGTCGGCGGCGATCCGGTAAACCGTGGACAGCAGCCTGGTCTGCATCTGCCATGCTGTCATCATCCCGCAACCCTGCGTCTGTATGGGTGCGGAGAGCGTGAGATCGCGGGAGACGGTATGGAGCGCCGCAACGGGATCGACAGGAAGAAGCCCCTGCGCAAGCGATTCCACATCGACGCCATGGGAGGATCCGTTCTCCACCATCCATAGGACCAGGCTCGTCGTTCCCAGCTTAAGCGCCTGGGGAACATCCATGCGGTTGGCGTCTCCCACGATTACATGCAGCCGCCGCCAGTCGTCGGTCGAATGGGATTCATCCCTTGTGTTGATGATCGGACGGTCGAAGGTGGTCTGGAGGCCGATTCGCGTGTGTATGTAGTCCGAACGCTGGCTCAGCTGATACCCAGCACCCTCGGATCTCTCCCCCAGTCCGGCCCGTCCCGATCCCACGAATATCTGTCGGGACACCAGATGGACTGTCATCAGGGGAACGACGTGGTCAAAAGGCACGGAACGCGGCATAAGATAGTTCTCGTGGGTTCCCCAGCTCGCCCCCTTGCCATCGATGTTGTTGCGATGCAGACGCATGGGCCGTCCAACTGTCCGCCCAGCCTCGGCCGCCGCATCATGCATAATCGCGTCCCCGGCATGATCGAACACGACTGCCTCAAAGGGGTCGCGCGTCTCCGGAGCGGAATACTCGGGATGGGCGTGGTCCACATACACCCTTCCACCATTGGGGACCACGGTATTGACCATCACCGACCGGGGTTCGTCGGTGAGCATATCCGCCCTGGCCATCGAACGCGGAAGACGATGTCCGCGGGCGTCGTTGACCGGATCCTCCGCGCGGTAATCCCACCGAATATGCGAGGTGGCGGGATCGCTTGCGCCCCTGACCACCGAGAACGACCATCCCACCGGATCGAACCGCGGCGCCCCCACGCACGACACCGCATATTCGGTCTCCGTGCCCATCATGCGGCGCACCGTCATAACGCGGCCTCCCCCGGCCTTCTGATCGCGCTCACCCGGCCATCCCCGATTCCATTGACACGGGCCCACTGCACGGGATCGGCGTCAAGAACCTCGTCACGAGTCTGGTCGAACTCCTCCTGCACGGCCGCGGCGAGCATGGACACCCCTATGGCCACATCGGATCCGGAAACTATGGAGGATTTGACGGCGTCGGTTTTGGCCCGGTCAACGATGTTGCGCAGCATGGCGCCCGATGTGAGATCGGAGAACCACACCGGATTCCATCGGCCCTGGTCGTCACGGATGTCGCACACATGCCGGTTTTCGTCGACGCGGTAGATGTCGGAGGCGAGAAGCCCCACAAGCTCCTCCGGGCGGACGCCGTCGTCGAAGGGGAGGTCGTTCGTCAGATAATGTCCCAGAATCGCCTGGGCCTCGGAACGACGTGGACGGTCCACGCGTATTTTGACGTCAAGCCTTCCGGGACGCAGCACCGCGGGGTCGATCATGTCGACCCTGTTGGACGCGCCGATGACGATGACGTTGTCCAAGGAGTCGACGCCGTCCATCTCCGACAGGAACTGGGGCACGATCGTCGTCTCCACGTCGCTGGACACGCCCGTTCCCCTCGTGCGAAGCAACGAATCCATCTCGTCGATGAAGACTATGACCGGCCGTCCGGCGGCGGCACGCTCGCGCGCCCTGCGGAAGATCACACGAATCAGGCGCTCCGACTCTCCCACGTACTTGTTGAGAAGTTCGGGCCCCTTGACGGACAGGAACACCCCACGCGCTCCGGACATGCCCGCAAGCGAGTTGGCTACCGCCTTGGCTATCAGGGTCTTCCCGTTCCCCGGAGGACCGTAGAGGAGCACCCCTTTGGGCGGGCGAAGATTGTACCGTTCGAACAGTCCGCGGTGCAGATACGGAAGCTCCACCGCGTCGCGGATACGCCCGATCTGCGAGTCCAGACCCCCGATGTCGTCGAAGGACACGTCAGGGGTCTCCTCCAGCACCAGATCGGCGTCGTCATGGCCGTTGACGACCTCCACGGCAAAACGCCCGGTGGGATCGACGACGACCGAATCATCAGCGGTCAAAGGGGAATCCGACAACGACGAGGCGCGATCGAGCACGGAGGAGCCACCCGACCCGTCGGTGACGATAAGGCGTCCATCGTCAAGAGTGCGCTGGACACGGCGCACCTGCCCCAACCGGTCCACGTTCCTGACTGCCACCAGCACCATCGAGTCGTTCAACGCCACGGCATCGCCGCGAGAGAGCGTCGACAGCTCGACGCCCGCCGAGACCGCGACGATCAACCGACGCGAACCGACCATGACCTCGGCCGTGGCATGCCGCACTCCCTGTGAATCGAAACGCACCGAGTCGACCGACATCATGGTTCCGATGGTCATGGGAGGCTCATTGACCTGGTCGAGCCGGGCCTTCGCCTTCTCAAGCTCCTTCCCCGCGCGTTGAAGCGCAGAAGCCAGAGCATGATTGCGCGACCTCAGGGAGTCGTTCTCCTCGGCCAGACCGTCGACCGTCCGGAGTGCGGCGTCCCCCGTCCCCGTGACGCCACCGTCATCGCCATGCATGTTCATTGCGTCAGATCCCATCCTCATCCCTTCCCGTCCCACGGCGGTTCCTGATCATGCGCCGCACGAGGAATCCAACGGCGACGACCAGCGCAACCGCGAAAAGAACGATGACGACGTCCTCGAACACCCCCAGAGCACCAAGGATCGAACACCATTGGTCCCCCAGCATGTACCCGGCCCCGACAAGCACCGTGTTCCACACCGCCGACCCCAGAAGCGTCCATACGGAGAAACGGATAAAGGACATGCCCGCAAGCCCCGCAGGAATCGATATGAGGGATCGCACCACTGGTATCACCCTTCCGATCAGAACCGACCATGTCCCGTATCGCGAGAACCACATCGTCGCCTTCTCGACGTCATCCCGTCCAACTCCGGGAAGAGCGTCGGCCGCGCGGTGAATGCGATGAAGCCCCACCGCTCGGGAGATTCCGTACAGAACCCACGCTCCCACAAGAGACCCGACCGTGGCCCATACGATTGCCTGGACAAGGCCCATGCTGCCCTGGGCTGCCGTGAAGCCCGCCAGGGGAAGAACCACCTCGCTGGGAATGGGCGGGAACACGGATTCAAGCACGATGGCAAGAGCGACGCCCACTCCTCCGATCGTCCCCATCAACGACACCAACCAGCTGGTGATCGATCCGATGACTCCCTCATCGGTACCACATAGGGGAACCGTCGACACTGCGAGAACAAGATGCATACCGCCATTGTCCCCACGCTTTCCGACAATCGTCAACATGTCCTTCCACGATTTCCACGCCCAGCACAACATGGCCGGCACACCATCCACCCCAGAGCCCCCTCTTCTCTCAGACCCCGGATTGCTGGTCATGGATGTCGACTCGACCCTCATCGACGAGGAGGTGATAGACGAGTTGGGCGACGCCGTCGGAATGGGTGCCAAAATCGCGGACATGACGCGTCTGGCCATGGAGGGCGGAATGGACTTCCGCCAGGCGCTTCGGGCGCGTGTGTCCCTTCTCAGGGGACTTCCCACGGTCATGCTCGATGACGTCTACCATCGGCTCCACTTCACGACAGGCGCCTTGGACCTTATCGCAACCCTGCACTCCCACGGATGGAAGGTCGGGGTGGTGTCGGGAGGTTTCCACGAGATCGTGGACAGGCTGGCGCATGACGCCGGAGTCGACCACTGGTTGGCGAATGGTCTGGAGGTCCGGGATGGGATGTTGACCGGAGAGATTCGCGGAGACATCGTCACACGCGACACGAAGCTCTCCGCGTTGAGAACCTGGGCCAGGCAGGATGGGATTCCCATGTCTCAGACCGTCGCCGTCGGCGACGGGGCCAATGACATCCCCATGATTCAGGCGGCATGTCTGGGCATAGCCTTCTGCGCAAAGGAGGCGGTGCAGGAGGCCGCGCCACAGCGCATCACCACACGCGATCTGCGGCTGGTGCTCGACTACCTGCGCTGAATCCGCGCCATCAGTTGCAGCGCGGATCCGGATCGAGACGCGCGCCACGGGCCCAATCGGCCGCAGGCATCTCACGCCGTCCCTCGGGTTTCACCATGAGGATCTCTATGGGCCTGGTCAATGTTCCGATCCACACGCTGCGCCGTCCTATCATCACACGACCGGGAGCAAGCGAGTCCGGAACGTCCGGATTCTCGGAGGGCGCCGGCACGGCTTTGGTCACATGAAGCTTCTGCGAGCGGTCCTCCCCGTCATGTGTGGCGTGAAGAACGCACCAAGCCCCGGGCTCGGGAGTGCATGCCCTAATCTGTCGGTCGACCGCGAAAACGGGAACATCAAAACGGATACGGGCGTCCTCCGTGCGGATCTTCTCTGCGCGGTCATACGATCCGGCTGGCTGATCCACCGCCGTGATTCCATGTTCGTCCATGGCCCGCAGCGTGGCGTGCAGAAGGCTGGCACCATCCTGGGAGAGCCTGTCCAACAGGTCTCCGGCCGTCTCATGGGCACCGATGGACACCGTGGACTGGGAGAGGATCGGACCGGAATCCAATCCGGGGGTTATACGGAAAACCGTCGCGCCCGTCACGGTGTCCCCCGACCAGATTGCCCGCTGCACGGGAGCCGCGCCCCTCCACTGCGGAAGAAGCGAGAAGTGAAGGTTGTACCATCCCTGCGGCAACGCCTCAAGAACATCGGAGCGCAGAATCCGCCCATAGGCGACCACCGCCGCCGCCTGAGCCCCCGTGGCCGCAAGCTCGGACAGAAAGGCCGGTTCGGTGGGATCGCATTCCAGAACAGGAATCCCCAACTCCTGAGAGGCGACTTTGACCGGACTGGGAGTCAGACGGCGTCCCCGGCCGCTTGGGGCATCCGGGCGTGTGAGCACCGCCACCACATCGAAGTTCTCGGTATCCTGGGCCAAAACCCTCAAGGCTGGAACCGCGACATCTGGAGTCCCGGCAAAAAGAAGCTTGAGCATGATGAACGACCTTTCCTTTCACCGGCCATACGGAGCAATCACGAACGGCATCACGACGCGATCGTGACCGCCCGGCGACACGTCACATGATTCTAGACGACGATGCGCCCAATCTACAGGAAGTCCTTGGGATCCACCGCGAATCTCAGCTCGCCGGGCTCCCGTCTGGCCATATGCCATGCGCTCTGCTCACGCAGTCGTCGTGCCAGTTCGGAGCGCAGACGATGGGGCACCCTGACCACGGCTTTGACCCGGTCGCGGGTCTCCTCGAGCTCGCGCGCATCCAAGGTTCTGGGGGGTGGCATGGGAACCGGCCCCAAAACCGAGGGCACGGTGGATCCATCCGCCAGACGCAGCTCCCCGATATCGCCTCCCCAGGCCCCCATTCGTCTCAGCACACCCATGACGGCAGGCCGGGCACCCCACACCGACGCCGCGCACACTGACGGCGGAAGCCCCGTCTGAGCGCGCTCGTCCATCTCATGAGCGGCCAACAGGGAACCGTCCCACGATTCCAATGCCCTGACCAGCAGCGGATCGGTCTCGCCGATCAGCATGGCCCGGCCGCCCCCAGCCGCACCGGCCGCGTAGGACAGCACGCGCATCCAATTCATGAGGACGTCATAACGCGCGTCGATTCCCTGGGCGTACAGGCTCGTCCACGCATCAAGAATCGCGACCGCTCCATATGCACCCTCCCCGCCCGTCGCGGAACGGATGCGAGGCTCGTATCCAGGGACGGCCACGACGACACGGGGGGCGTCGTCAATCAACGGAAGCAATCCATCCGGAGATGACGGCGAGGACACCGCGATGGGAACGTCAGGAAAGAGGGCCGAGATCTGACGAACCGTTCCCGCCGCGCCGACACGCACGGGAGCCATCCGACGTCCACCGCAATGGCGGCACGCCCATCCCGTCGACGCCGAAGCGCCGCACCACAGACACCGAGGCGCGCCACCCGCCGTTTCGGCCAGCGGCCCCATGCACCGGTTGCACAAGGCCCTCCTGTGGCACGACACGCACCCCAACACCGGAACCGCCATATCCTGTGGAATGGACAGCAGCACGGGGCCCTGATGCGCCGATTTCTCAAGCACACGCGCCGCGGTGCGCGGTATCCTCGCTCCGACCGTCGGATCCCCCCAGGCGGTGAGGTTCTCCCGATTCAGCCACCGAAAAGCCGGCTCGAAACGCGCGATCGCCCGGCGTGTGGGGCGTATCTCGGATGAGGGGCCCTCCACCGGGCAAGTCGCCCCTACGCCGGATGCGTTCCCGCACTCCCACTCACCGGCCACGCTTCTCGTGCGAGACACCGACACGAACACGCCATCGTGGCTGTGAGCCCTCAACCGCATAACGCCCCGGGCCTGCGCGTAGGGCATCATGCCGTCCGCCTGCTGATAGGCGCAATCATCCATGACGACGAAAAGCGCCCGTCCCGACACCGGCGCGTACATCGCGGCACGGGGGCCAAGAACGCATCGCGCACGACCATCGGCGGCCAGCCTGAAGGCCTGATACCGATGCGCGGGAGGCATGGAGCCGGCCATGACGACGATGTCCGATCCATCATCGTCCAAACACGGCGCAGAACCCGCACCGAAAACCGTCAATCCCCATCCCCGCAAAATCCACGCCACACGGTCGACGCTCCGCATGGTGGGGAGCACGACGACAGCCGGAACACCCCGGACGATCGCCTCCCCCACAATCCATGCGACCGCCGTCTCACACTGGTCCACCCCAGGCGCCGAATCCATGACGAAAGCCGCGAAACGCCTCGAATCCAACGAGGTCGGGATCTCTTCGGCTCTGTCGTACAGACCCGCCATCTCAAGCCTCTGCGCCTGGACCTGCCGTCGAATCGTGTCATCGACCTCCGTAGGCCGCGCGCGCCCCCGGTCGGCGGAATCCCCCCATCGGGAATCTACGGCAGCGGAGCGGGGAGGAACGGCAAGCCTGAGGATGTTGGACCGCGTTCCGCCATACGCATCGGCGATGGCCTCAATGTCGGACCTGAAATCCGCGGGAAGAAGGCGCGGCGCGAGAACCCGTGTGATGGGTTTGAGCTCAGACAGCGGAAGGTGGCTTTCGCGCGACCGGCTCCATATAACGCCGTTGACGCGCTGCGTTCCGAAACGGACGCGGACAAGGCTTCCTGGAACGGCCGACTCGCTGAACCGCTCGGGTATCAGATAGTCGAAATCCACGCCAAGATGGACCGCCTGGACGTCGAGAACCACATGCGCGACAGGATCCACACCAGCAGGTCTCAAGGATTGTCCGGATCGCTTCCGGCGGCGCGGCGCCAAGCCGGCCAGCGCGGGCTGGTCCGCGACCGGTCTGTCATCGGCGGACGGCTCCGCGCCTCCGGAAGCAGGAGAATCGGATCTCAGCGGGCTTCCCACCATGGTCTCAATGGATACGAATCCGTTCCATCATCCCCGGGTCTCACGCAGAGATACTGATGGATCTGTATGTTGTTGAGCTCGAAGTTCAGCGCGCATCCCGCCATGTACAGACCCCACAGACGCGCCTTGGGCTCCCCGACCATCCGCACGGCCTCGTCCCAATGCTTCTGGAGGTTGGCGTTCCAATGATGCAGCGTCAGCGCGTAATGCTGGCGCAGATTCTCCTCATGGACGACCTCGAATCCTGTGTCGTGGATCTTCGTCTCGATCTCTCCGGGGGATGCCAGCTGTCCATCGGGAAAGATGTACCGGTCGATGAACGGACCAGCAGACTTGCCGACATACGAGTTTGTTCTGGTGATCTGGTGGTTGAGCAGCATGCCGCCGGGCTTGAGCTTGTCGAAGATCTCCCGGAAGTACATCGGATAATGCTTGATTCCGACATGCTCCATCATCCCCAGCGAGCACACGGCGTCGAAGCCGGATTCTGGAACATCCCGGTAGTCCATGAGCCGGATCTCCGCAAGCTCCTCAAGCCCCTCGCGACGAATCCATTCCTGTCCCCACGTCACCTGCTCCTGCGAAAGTGTGACTCCAAGAACGTGGATCCCCCTCTTGGCCGCGAGGATCTCCATGGACCCCCAGCCGCAGCCGATGTCGAGAAGGCGATCGCCAGGCTTGAGTCCCAGCTTGTCGAGGACGAGGTTGAGCTTGGCCCACTGCGCGTCCTCGAGGGACGTTTCAGGAGAGTCGAACAGCGCGCATGTGTAGGTCATGGAGGGGCCAAGGAACAGCGCGTAGAACTCATTGGACTGGTCGTAGTGATAGCTCACCGTCGCCGCGTCACCGGCCTTGCTGTGAGGAACAAGGCCCTCGCTGAGACGCTTCAGCCGTCCTGGTCCTTCAATCGCCGGAGGCTGGGGAACACGCACACCATGCGACGCGATGGCGGCCAGCGCTCGGGCGATGTGCAACGGATTCGGCCGGCGGACATAAGGTTTGACGGCGGTGAGGTTTTTGAACACCTCATAGGGGTCGCCCGGCACCAGTTGCGGGGAATCGATGTCGCCCTGAAGATAGGCCCTGGCCAGCCCCAACTCACCCGGATGCTGAGCCATGTAGTACACGGCCCGTGAATTGCGGACCTGAATGCACACAGGGGCGTCGGCCGACCCCAGACTCGATCCGTCGAAGGCCTCGATCCGAATCGGCGCCCCCGGTCTGAGGAACAGACCCGCCATATCCGCCACTGACATCGCCGTCATATGACCTCCTTGATCATCATCGACGCCGGCATGGCTTATGCCGTCATCTGCACCCTATCGCTCCAAGGCGTCACGGAGGGATTGGACCTTATCGGTTCGCTCCCAGGTGAAATCCTCGTCGTCGCGTCCAAAATGCCCGTATGCGGCCGTCTTTCCATAAATCGGACGCAACAGATCAAGCTCATCGATAATCGCCGCCGGCCGCAGATCGAACACCTCGCGCACGGCCCTCTGAATATCGTCGCGGGTCAATCCCTCACGCTCCGTGCCAAAGGTCTCGACGTTCACGCTCACGGGATCCGCCACACCAATCGCGTAAGCCACCTGAACCTCCACGCGGCGGGCCAGACCCGCGGCCACGATGTTCTTGGCGACCCACCGCGCGGCATACGCCGCCGACCGGTCCACCTTGCTGGGATCCTTGCCGGAGAACGCACCGCCTCCATGATGGGCGGCGCCCCCATAGGTGTCGACGATGATCTTGCGCCCCGTGAGTCCGGCGTCGGCGGCGGGCCCTCCCAAAACGAACGATCCGGTCGGGTTGACCAGAACGCGGAAGTCGTCGTGCCGTATGGAATCCCCGCAGACCTCATCGAGAACAGGATTGATGACCTCAGCGGTAAGTCTGTCAAGAAGCCAATCATGCGTGACCTCGGGGTCATGCTGCGTGGAAACGAGAACCGTGTCGATTCGAACCGGCACGCCGGAATCATCGTATTCCACAGTGACCTGCGTTTTGCCATCCGGACGAAGATGGGGCACGACCCCGCGCTTCCTGACATCGGCAAGACGCCAGGCGAGCCTGTGCGCCAGATGTATGGGGAGAGGCATCAACGCCGCGGTCTCATCGGTGGCGTATCCAAACATCACCCCTTGGTCTCCGGCCCCCTGAGCCTCGTACCGCTCCTCGCGCGAGGCCGTCGACTCCTGCTTGGCGTTCAGCCGTGACACCCCTTGGTTGATCTCTGCGCTCTGGGCCGTCAATGCGACCAGAACACCGCAGGAATCCGCATCGAGTCCGATGGAGGAGCTGGTGTATCCGATGTTGCGGACCACCGAACGCACGATGGACTGCACGTCGCTGTAACCCTCGCTCGTCACCTCGCCGAAGATGAAGAACTGTCCCGTCGTCGCAGACGTTTCGACCGCCACGTGCGAATGCGGGTCCTGCCGGAGAAGATCATCCAGAATCGCATCGGAAATCTGGTCGCACACCTTGTCCGGGTGCCCCTCCGTGACCGATTCCGCGGAAATCAAACGTCGCTCCATACAACCTCACCTCACCTTGACCTGAACGCGCCACCGACGCGGATCGACGCGCGACTCCGCGGCGATGGCGCTCCCGATCGCGCGTGGATCTTTAGACCTTATATGCATGTCTCTGCAGGACGGCCGGCGTGGGACCGGCGAACACCGCCCCACACCTGACACACATAGAATCAGTTGCCCTCGGTCGGATCGTCCTCGCCGAGCGTCTCCTCAAGCAGTCCCTCGTCAATCTCGCGGAAGGCGATGGACAACGGCTTCTCCTGGTTCTGGTATTCCACCAGAGGACCCACGTTCTGCAGCAGACCCTCATTGAGCTGCGTGAAATAGTCGTTGATCTGACGCGCGCGCTTGGCCGCGAAAATCGCCAAAGCGTACTGGGAGTCAGCGTGCTTCATAAGGTTGTCGATGGACGGGCTCGCAAGCCCGGTGGGTGTTGGTTCGGTGCCGAATGCCATGTAGCTCTCCAAATCTTCCTAGGCGCATGGACGCGTTGCCATGAACGCCGTCAATCCTCTCACTTTAGTGCACTACGGGGATTTTATCCATATGAGTGCGATTCCCCGCCGTCTGGCATCGTGGATTCCACTATTCGGCCACCATGCGGGCGCGGTCGCGCTCAGGCACTTAACTGGGGGGCATGGCTGAAATGCGATCTGCAAAACTGATGAACGGACGGGTGTTCGCCGGAGCACGCGCCCTGTATCGTGCGGCCGGCGTGGATGGAAAGGACTTCGGCAAGCCCATTGTGGCGATCGCGAACTCCTTCGACGAGTTCGTCCCTGGCCACGTCCACCTGAACAAGGTAGGGCGTCTGGTGTCCGAGGCCGTGAAGAAGGCCGGCGGAATCCCACGCGAGTTCAACACCATCGCCGTGGACGACGGCATCGCCATGGGACACACCGGCATGCTGTACTCCCTCCCGAGCAGGGACATCATCGCCGATTCGGTCGAATACTCGGTGAACGCGCACTGCGCCGACGCGCTGATCTGCATCTCGAACTGCGACAAGATCACACCCGGCATGCTCATGGCGGCGCTGAGGTTGAACATTCCCACGATTTTCGTGTCCGGCGGCCCCATGGAAGCCGGATCGACCACGCTGTCCGACGGAACTGTGAAGAAAAGCACCGATCTGATCGACGTGATGTACGCCACCGCCGACGACAACGTCTCCGACGAGGATCTCCTCGCCTATGAGAAGACGGTCTGCCCCACCTGCGGATCCTGTGCCGGAATGTTCACCGCAAACTCGATGAACTGCCTCACCGAGGCCTTGGGCCTCGCCCTCCCCGGCAACGGCACCACTCTGGCGTCCCACGCATACCGCAAGAAGCTGTTCGAGAAGGCCGGCGAGATGATCGTGACCCTCGCGAACCGCTACTACCAGGATGACGACGATTCCGTCCTCCCCCGCAACATCGCCACCAAGCACGCGTTCGACAACGCCATGACGATGGACGTCGCCATGGGAGGCTCCACGAACACCGTCCTGCACATCCTCGCCGCCGCCCAGAGCGCCGACGTGGACTTCACGCTCGACGACATCGAACGCATTTCGCACACCGTCCCCTGCATCTGCAAGGCATCGCCATCCGGTCAGTGGGAGATATCCGACGTCCATCGCGCTGGCGGCATACCGGGAATCCTCGGAGAACTCGATCGAGCGGGCAAGCTCCACAGGGACACGCATTCCATCGACTATCCCAGCCTTGAGGCGAAGCTTGACGATTGGGACATCATGCGCGACACATGCGGAGACGAGGTGCGGCAATTCTTCCGCGCCGCCCCCGGACACATCGTCTCGCCCGAACCCTGGACCCACGAGACCCTTTTCGATTCGTTGGACACGGACCGGGTCAACGGCGCCATCCATGACATCGATCATCCCGCCGTCGAGGAGGGCGGATTGGCCATCCTCCGCGGCAACCTGGCCCCCGACGGCTGCGTGGTGAAAACGGCCGGAGTGCCGAAGGAGATCTGGAAGTTCCATGGTCCCGCGCTGATCGTCGAATCTCAGGAAGAGGCCATCAAGGTCATCCTCGACAACACGCTCAAGCCGGGGCAGGCGCTGGTGATTCGTTATGAGGGGCCCAAGGGCGGACCGGGTATGCAGGAGATGCTCTACCCGACCTCGTTCGTCAAGGGCAAGGGAATCGGCCGCGATGTGGCCCTGATTACCGATGGGCGGTATTCGGGAGGATCCTCGGGACTCGCCATCGGCCATGTCGCTCCCGAAGCAGCCAACAAGGGCCCGATAGCGCTCATCCACAATGGAGATTTCATCGACATCGACATCCCCAATCGCACCATCAACGTGGAACTGACGGAGGATCAGATGGCACAGCGTCGGCGCGAGCTCGAGGAGGGCGACGGCTATGTCGCCCATCGCGACCGCCACGTGTCCCAGGCGCTGAAGGCCTATGCGGCCTTCGCTCGCTCGGCCGACAAAGGGGCCACTAGGGATCCCGAACTGATAGACAAGCTATCAGGACTACGGTGACGATAGGCGGTTTACGGCGGGGACACTTCTCTCTGCCTTCGCCTTTCACCGCTTCATAACACGCAGGACGGCCCTCTTCGCACTACTCTAAGGATGGATGCGAAGGGGGCCGTTCTGCGCCCGTAAGCCGACGCATTCATCGGATGTCGGCAGACGTGTCAGAAAGGGTGGGAATGATGGGGACGCGGAGTCAGCGTAGCGAGGATGTGGACAGAAGACTGGCCGACGCCGTTCTGCGTCTTGCGGCCGCCGGGACACGGCCCGTCAGTATCCAGTCGGTGTCCGACACTTCGGGAGTGGCCAAGACGACGATTTATCGCCGGTACCGCAACAGCTCCGAACTTGTCGATGGGATGTCCACGATGATGTCGGAACTCATCCCTTTGTCGCTCGATCTGGAACCCTCGCGAGACAATCTGACCGTTCTCCTGTCTCGATTCGCCCATTCACTTGACCGACATATCGATATACGGCTTCTTGGCCTGATCATCGCGTCGGATAACCCTTTGGTCACACAACTTAAATCCTCATTGGTGTCCCCAACAAGACGGGCGGCCGAGGCCTTCGTCCGCAGAGGCGTCGACACTGGCGTGTTTCGTTCGGACACCGATGTCACCGCCGTCATGGACAACATCCTCGGATCCCTGATTGTGGGCGCCTCTCGCGGAGAGGACCCGTCCCCCTGGGCGGACAGGGAGGCACGCATTCTGTGGCGTGCCCTCGCCGCCTCCAACGCAGATTCCCGATGATTCCCGGTGGCGGCATAATCCGACGGAATGAGCTGAGTTCTTTGCGCCTGCCCGTGCGCCTCCTTTCTCCACCATGCCTCGTCCTGCCCGCCGTTTCTCCTCGATGACACGCTTTTATGACCCATCACCCGTCATCTCATGAGCACCGTCGCATATCGGTGATGGGGCGCTTCATAGGTTGACTTTTTCCACTTTTGCGCTACGATTTTTCGTATCGATACGAATTTTCGTAGCACTTCGAAAGGAGAGAGAGGCCATGTCCTCAGAAACATCCGATAATCGCAATTGGAAAACCTGGCAGGACTGGACGAATCTGGTGCTGGGCGTGCTGCTGGCGCTCACACCCCTGTTCGCCGAATTCACCCAGGGATCGACTTGGGCGATTGTCATGGGCATCATCATCGCGGTCGTCGCACTATGGGCGCTAGCTACGGCAAGCTCTAAGACTTCCGAGTGGGTGCAGATCATTATGTCCGCCTTCACATTCTTCACTCCGTGGTTCGGCGGATTCTCCACAGGCAGCGGTGCCTGGTGGACATGGATTCTCTCTGTGGTCGTGGTGATTCTTGCCGCGACTACCCTGTCGACGTCCACCGAGTCCGCTCCCGCCCAAAAATAGTTCTTGTGGATAACCATTCAGGCGATGCCCTGCATCTCAGCCCTCTCCCCCCGGGCTGAGATGCAGGGCATCGCCTTATGTCCCATAGTCACTGCATCGTATCGGTTTCTGCCGTTTCTGCCGCCGATCAGTTCTGTCGCGGCAGTTCATACTCCTTCGCGATGACAGCCCACAGCTCGTCGGCCGCATGAGACACATCGTCGTTGACTATCGTGACATCAAACTCGGATTCCGCCGCGAGCTCGACCTTCGCCGTCTCCAGCCGACGCAAGCGCTCGCTCTCCGTCTCGGTCCCACGTTTGCGAAGACGAGTCGCCAAATCGTCGAAACTGGGCGGCGCGAGAAAAACATACACCACTTCCAGTCCGAGCTGCGCGGAGCTTTCCTTGACCCGACGGGCTCCCTGCAGATCGATCTCCAAAATCGTGGGCACACCACTGCGAAGGTGCTCGAGAACCGGTTGCAGCGGCGTCCCATAGTGAGCCAGGCCGTGAACCACCGCAGTCTCCAGAAACAGTCCCTCACGCTCCCTTTCGAGGAACTCCTTCTCCGTGAGGAACCAGTAGTTGACACCGTCGACTTCTCCGGGTCGCGGTGCGCGGGTCGTGGCAGACACGGACACCCACACCTGGGGATGGTCCTCACGCAGCCGAGCCTCGACGGTTCCCTTGCCCACAGCCGTCGGCCCCGTCAGAACGATGAGACGCCGCGACGCATCCCCGACGTTTCCGTCAGCATCCGTCATATCATGGCCTTTCCAATCACGGACATTCATCATGGCGCTCCGGGATTGCCCACCACTCATTCGTCCATCACCTCCAGCAGTGCCTGTCGAACATCCAACGCAATCGACTCCGCCGCGGAAGCCAGTGCGGATATATCCGGTCCATGCGCCGCGATGTATCGGGATACGGTCACCAGCACATTGCCTTTCGTTCCTTTGAAAACCGTGCGCAGGTCATCGGCCTCCGCGCCCTGCCATCCGTAGCCCGGCGAAAGAATCGGTCCGGTGAACTGCGCCGGATCGACTCCTCCATCCTGCATCCACTGTCCGATGTTGGCTCCGATGATCAGTCCCACCGATCCCATCGACGTGGACGAGGCATTGTATTTCTGCGCGTTCTTTGCGATGCCGTATGCCACGGTATGTCCGGCGTAGTCCCCTGATTGACGAATCGCCGTCTGAAGGCTCGCACCCTCCTGGTTCGACGTCAACGACGCGACGAACACCCCTCTGTTGTTGTCCAAAGCAGTGGCGATCAGACCACTGAGAGACCTCGCTCCGTAATAGGGAAGCAAGGTGATCGCATCGGCACGCATGGGCGAATCGGGATAGAAATAGGCATCCCCAATGGCCGAAATCGTCGTGGGAAGGCCACCATGCAGACAATCCACGATGGTGATCACCCCCATCTGGCGTGCGGCGTAGAGAACCCTCTCCAAAGCCGCGAATCCTCGCGAACCGTACCGTTCGAACATGGAGCTCTGGAATTTCACCGCCGCCGCACGCCCATTGGCGGCCTGAAGCATGCGCATGGAAAACAGCTCCGCACCTTCCGCATCGACGTTGTAACCCCATTGGGACAGGATGTTCTTATGCGGGTCGATCCCGATGCACAGCGGTCCATACGTCGCCATGGACCGGCTGAGCCGTTGCCCGAAATCCTCGCCCGCCGTCGCGCCCTTGGGATTCGCCGTCATCTGGCACTCAGCCTTCCATCGCGAAAAGCTGCTGCGAGTGCTCCTGGATGCTCATGATCTGATAATCGTTGCGTTTAACCGCCTCGATCGCCATAAGCACCGCCGAGAACTCGGTCATCGTGGTGAAGTGCGGCAGATCGGCGGCGATGGCGGCGGCGCGGATCGAATAGCCGTCGGATCGCGAACCACGGGAGTTCGGCGTGTTGAGAACCATATCGATGGTTCCATCCTCGATGAGCTCGACGACGTTCTTGCCCACGCTTCCGGACGCATGGTCGACCACCATGGAACGCTCTCCCTCGGAATCCACACGCGAGGTGATCTTGTCAACGATGTGCGACTCGATGCCGTATCGTCTGAGAACCGACGCGGTCCCCTCGGTGGACCAGATCCTGAATCCCAACTCGACCAGCCTGATGGCCATAAGGGGAAGCTGCTTCTTGTCGGAATCGTTGACGGACAGGAAGACGTTGCCGCTGGTGGGAAGTCCCCCCTCGTATGCGGCGAGCTGGCTTTTGGCGAACGCGTGCGGGAAGTCACGGTCGAATCCCATGACCTCGCCCGTGGACCGCATCTCAGGCCCCAGCAGGATGTCGACCGTGCGCCCGACAGGCGTGCGAAAACGCTTGAACGGGAGGACGGACTCCTTGACGGCGACCTGCTGCCCCGGACGCATGACTCCCCCGTCTCCCTGGGGCAGAAGAAGACCGTTGGCGCGTTGCTGGGATATCGTCTCCCCGACCATGATCCGGGCAGCCGCCTTGGCCAGCGCGACCCCCGTCGCCTTGGACGCGAAGGGCACGGTGCGGGACGCGCGGGGATTGGCCTCGATGACGTACAGGGTGTTGGCCATGAAGGCGTACTGCACATTGATAAGACCCCGGACACGGCACCCGCGGGCGATGGCCAGCGTCCCCTCGCGAAGCCGCTGGATCTGATCGTCCGACAACGTGCTGGGGGGAAGCGTGCACGCGGCGTCGCCGGAGTGGACTCCCGCCTCCTCAACGTGTTCCATGATGCCGCCGATGTAGAGCTCCTGCCCGTCATAGAGGGCATCGACGTCGACCTCGATGGCGTCCTGCAGGAACTTGTCGATCAACAGCGGCGACGGCAACCGCCCCGACACAACAGTGTCGTCCTTGGCTTGGGACAGAGCCTTGTTGACATACGTCTGCAGTTGGTCGTCATCGTAGACGATTTCCATGCCGCGGCCACCAAGAACGTAGCTTGGTCGGACAAGCACCGGATATCCGATGGAATGAGCCGCCTCGCGCGCCTCATCCAGGCTGAGAGCGGTTCCGTAGCGCGGAGCGTTCATATGCTCCTCGCGCAGGACATCGCCGAACAACTCGCGGTTCTCCGCCAGATCGATGGCCTCGGGGGACGTCCCCAGAATCGGCACCCCGGCGGCCTTCAACCGCGCGGCGAGAGACAGGGGCGTCTGGCCACCGAGCTGGACGATCACGCCTTTGACCGGTCCCATACGAAGCTCGGCCTCATATATCTCCAGCACGTCCTCGAAGGTCAGCGGTTCGAAATAGAGCCTGTCGGACATGTCGTAATCCGTGGACACCGTCTCCGGGTTGCAGTTGACCATAATCGTGTCATAGGTCTTGCCCAGCTCCTGAACGGCATGCACGCAGGTGTAGTCGAATTCAATGCCCTGACCGATTCTGTTCGGCCCGGATCCCAGGATGATGACCGCCTCACGGTCGCGGGGCCGCAGCTCCGACTCATCCGCGTAGCACGAGTAGTAATAGGGTGTGACCGCGTCGAATTCCGCCGCGCATGTGTCGACCGTCTTGTAGACGGGACGGATGCCGTAGTTCCATCGCAGCTCGCGGATGGTGTCCTCTCCCGCGTCGCCCAGATGACGCAGATGGGCGATCTGCACATCGGACAGTCCAACCCTCTTCGCCGCGAGCAGCAGCGCTGGAGTGAGGATTTCGGACGACCTCACGCGCATCGCCATCTCGTTGATCATCGCGAACTGCTCAAGGAACCATGGATCGATTTTGGTGGCCGCGAATATCTGCTCGACCGTCGCCCCGCCCCACAACGCCCGTTGAAGCTGAAGATAACGCTGCTCGGTCGGGGTGTGCATACGCTCAAGAAGGGCGCTCGTCTCCTCCTCATCGGGGCGGTCGCCATCCCATGAGAACCCCATATGCCGCTTGTCGATCGACCTCATCGCCTTGCCAAGCGACTCCTGGAAGTTGCCTCCCAGCGCCATGGCCTCGCCCACGGATTTCATGGATGTCGTCAGAGTGGGGTCCGCTCCGGGGAACTTTTCGAAGGCGAACCGGGGAACTTTCGTGACCACATAATCGATGGTGGGTTCGAAGCTCGCGGGGGTGGACTGTGTGATGTCGTTGCGGATCTCGTCCAGCGTGTATCCCAGGGCGAGCTTGGTCGCGATCTTGGCGATGGGGAAACCCGTGGCCTTGGACGCCAGTGCCGAGGAGCGCGAGACGCGGGGGTTCATCTCGATGACGATGATCCGTCCGGTCTGCGGATTGACTGCGAACTGGATGTTGCATCCTCCGGTGTCGACGCCGACTCCACGGATGATTTTGATGCCGATATCCCTCATGCGCTGATATTCACGATCGGTGAGGGTGAAGATCGGCGCGACCGTCACGGAATCACCAGTGTGGACGCCCACGGGATCGACGTTCTCTATGGGGCATACGACCACAACGTTGTCGTTGCGGTCGCGCATGAGCTCAAGCTCATACTCCTTCCACCCCTCGATGCCCTCCTCGACGAGGACCTCATTCGTCGGGGAATAGTGCAGTCCGGCACCGGCTATGCGATCGAGCTCCTCACGATTGTGGGCGATCCCCGATCCCAGTCCGCCCATGGTGAAGCTCGGACGAACTACGACCGGATATCCCAAATCCTCGACGATCGCGTTCACCTCGTCGAGCGAATGCGCGATGAACGACCGCGCCGATTCGGCTCCGGCGTCCTCGACGACCTTCTTGAAAAGCTCTCGGTCCTCTCCCCTGTCGATCGCCTCAAGGGAGGCCCCGATGAGCTCGACATGATACTTGTCGAGGATTCCGGCCCGTCCCAAATCCATCGCGGCGTTGAGGGCGGTCTGCCCGCCCAGCGTCGGAAGAAGCGCGTCAGGACGTTCCTTGGCGATGATCTTCTCAAGGATCGGGGTGGCTATGGGCTCGATGTACGTCGCGTCCGCCATCTCGGGATCCGTCATGATCGTGGCGGGATTGGAGTTCACCAGTATGACCCGGATGCCCTCCTCGCGCAGGACACGGCAGGCCTGCGTCCCCGAATAGTCGAATTCGGCTGCCTGCCCGATGACGATCGGCCCCGAACCGATGACCATCACTGATTTGATGTCGGTGCGCTTAGGCATTGAGGCTCTCCTCCTTGGACGTGCGCATGAGATCCACGAAACGGTCGAAAAGATACGAGGCGTCATGAGGCCCGGCGGCTGCCTCCGGATGATACTGGACGGAGAAGGCCGGAATGTCGAGGCACATGAGTCCCTCGACCACGTCGTCGTTGAGGTCAATGTGCGAGACCATGACTCGGCCGTATTGCCCGTCGCCGTAGGGTGACGCGACCGGATCGCCAACGGGCGCGTCCACGGCGAATCCATGATTGTGCGCGGTGACCTCCACCTTGCCGGTGGTCAGATCCTTCACAGGCTGATTGATGCCGCGATGGCCGAATTTGAGCTTGTATGTTCCGAAGCCCAAAGCACGGCCCAAAAGCTGGTTGCCGAAGCAGATGCCGAAGAACGGATAGCCCGCGTCAAGAACCTTGCGCAGCAGGTCGACCTCGGGAGCCGCCTGCTCGGGATCCCCGGGGCCATTGGAGAAGAACACGCCATCGGGATTAAGTGCCGCGATGTCCTCGATGCTCGACGTCGACGGCACGACATGGACACGGCAACCCCGCTCGGCCAGCCTGTGCGGAGTCAT
This sequence comes from uncultured Bifidobacterium sp., assembly GCF_949292005.1. Lineage (GTDB taxonomy): Bacteria > Actinomycetota > Actinomycetes > Actinomycetales > Bifidobacteriaceae > Bifidobacterium. The sequence continues at coordinate 76,840 of NZ_CASEXV010000076.1, forward strand.
GGACTTGATACCCAGATCCACGGCCGCGACAGTGAACAACGGTTCGACACCCTCATGGTCGCCGCAGGGCTCCACGGTGTAGGTCTCCCCCGTGCTCACCTCGTCGTACAGGCTCATGCCCTTCATCACCGGAGTCGCGCGAACGCTTTCAAGCAGGGAATCGACGGAGGCATCGGGGCCGATGTCCTCACCGGAGAAGATGCCGGCCCTCATGACTCCGGCCGAGCGCAGGTGCCTCACCAGACTTCGGGTGTCGATCCCGCTTATTCCCACGATTCCCTGTGCGTCGAGCTCGGCTTCGAGGGATCCTGTGGAGCGCCAGTTGCTTGATATGGGACTGGGCTCGCGCACCACGTATCCCGCGACCCACACGCGGGACGACTCGGAGTCCTCATGATTGACCCCCGTGTTGCCGATGTGGGGAAAGGTCTGCACGACTATCTGTCGGTCGTAGCTGGGATCGGTCAGCGTCTCCTGATATCCGGTCATTCCCGTGGCGAACACTATCTCCCCGGTTGTCCTTCCACGACGGCCATATGCCCCGCCTCGGTACACCGTCCCGTCCTCAAGGACCAGAATGGCTTCCTCGTCTGATGGGTCATTCGTCGTGATGTCGCGTGCGTTCGCCACAATCCCTCCCGTCGGGTCATTCGCACCTAGGGTATCGGCCGGTTAGGACTCGATTCCCTCGTCATGGCCGCTCTCGTCGCCATCCTCCTCGTCATCGTCCCGCGAGTCGTCGGCGGGGATATCGAGGGGATCCTCGAGAACAAGATCGTCGAAGTCGATGGAGTCGTCCTGACCGGCCTCCGCGGCGGTATCGTCCGCGGATTCTCCGGACTCCTTCAGATCATCCGACGTGTCTGCGGTCGGCGATGCCGAAGCCTCCTCGTCCGCCTTGTCCGATGTATCGGGCTCGCCGGTACCATCGGCCGCGTCGATTCCGCCCGTGGGGTTCGCTGCGGACTCGTCGGACACAGCGACGGCGGGAGCAAGCGCTTCCCTCTCCCGTGCCCTCGCATCCTCCAACGCCCTCTCCCGCGCCTCGGAATCGGCCTCAACCGCGCTCAGCAGTCCATGGATGAACGCTGGCGAGTCCTCGTCGCTCAACGTCTTAGCCAGGCCCAAGGCCTCGTCAATGGCCACAGCGTCGGGGACCTCGTCGTTATACACCATCTCCCACACCGCGATGCGCAGGATGTTGCGGTCGACCACCGCCATACGGCCGACCTTCCAACCGGTGGAATGCTCGTTAAGAAGCGAGTCGATGTCCCTGATGTTCTTCGCGACTCCCGTTATCATCTCGACCGCGTAATCGGGAAGAGGGGTCTGCGCTCCCGGGACCTCTAGCCTCTCCGAAAGAAGGGACAGGATGTCCTGTCCCTTCTCATCGGCCTCGTACAACGTGTTCAAAGCCCTTTTGCGGGCCGTTGACCGTGCCATCGCCGAATCCCGTCAGTTCTCACGGCCCAGGTAGGATCCGTCGCGCGTGTCCACCTTGACCTTCTCGCCCTCGCCGACGAAGAGTGGGACCTGAATCTCGGCACCCGTCTCGACTGTCGCGGGCTTCGTCCCCGCATTGGACCGGTTGCCCTGGAGTCCGGGCTCGGTGTGCGTGATCGTGAGAATCACGGAAGCCGGAAGCTCAACGCTCAACGGAGTCCCATCATGGAAGCTCACCACGCAGTCGGTGCCATCAAGCAGGTATTTGCTCTGATCTCCGACCAGCGTCTTCGGTATGAAGATCTGATCGTAGGTGGTCATATCCATGAAGACGAAGTTCTCGCCGTCCTCGTAGGAATATTGGAGGTTGCGGTTGTCGACGGTCTCGAACTCCATTTTCATTCCGGCGTTGAAGGTCCGATCGACGATTTTTCCGGACAGGACGTTCTTGATCGTGGTGCGGACGAAGGCCGGCCCCTTGCCGGGCTTCACATGCTGGAACTTGATGACGGCCCACAGCTGTCCATCGAGGTTGAGGACGGAACCGTTCTTGATGTCATTGGTAGTCTGTGCCACGTATAGTCACCTTTTGTTGTCTGCTTGCGAGCGGTATCGCTCGGAAAAACGCCTTGGTCATTATGCCACGACGCGTGGAGAATAGATGCGAAAGACGCCGCACGGTTCCTCCGTCCCCTATCGAGGATGATGGTGAGGAACCGATGCGGCGCCTTAGGCTGACCGTGGCGAACGGTGCCGCCACGTTGCGTCGGTTGTCCGACTACTACTCGAGAACCTTGGTCACACGGCCTGAGCCGACGGTGTGTCCACCCTCGCGAACTGCGAAGGTCAGCCCCTCCTCCATGGCGACGGGCTGGATCAGCTCGACGGTGAAGGTGGCGTGGTCACCGGGCTGGACCATCTCGACGCCCTCGGGCAGGGAGATAACGCCGGTGACGTCGGTTGTGCGGAAGTAGAACTGAGGGCGGTAGTTCGAGAAGAACGGCGAGTGGCGGCCGCCCTCGTCCTTGGTCAGGACGTAGACCTCACCCTCGAACTTGTCATGAGGAGTCACGGACTTCGGGGCGGCCACGACCTGGCCACGCTCGACCTGCTCGCGGTTGATGCCGCGGAGCAGCAGACCGGTGTTGTCGCCGGCCTCGGCCTCGTCCATCTGCTTGTGGAAGGTCTCGATGGAGGTGACGGTGGTGGTCTGGGTGGGACGGATTCCGACGATCTCCACGGTGGAGTTGACGGGAAGACGGCCACGCTCGACACGACCGGTGACCACGGTGCCGCGGCCGGAGATCGTGAAGACATCCTCGATGGGCATGAGGAAGGGCTTGTCGAGATCGTGCACGGGGGTCGGGATGTAGTCGTCGACGGCATCCATCAGATCCTTGATGGTCTGGACCCACTTCTCATGGTCCGGAGCGTCATCGTGCAGCGCGCCGTACGCGGAGGTGCGGATAACCGGGCAGTCGCGGTCGAAGCCATTCTCGTCGAGAAGGTCGCGGACCTCTTCCTCGACGAGCTCGATGAGCTCCTCGTCCTCGACCATGTCGCACTTGTTGAGGGCGACGAGAATCTTCGGGACGCCGACCTGACGGGCGAGCAGAACGTGCTCGCGAGTCTGGGCCATGGGGCCGTCGGTGGCGGCGACGACGAGGATCGCGCCATCCATCTGGGCGGCGCCGGTGATCATGTTCTTCACGAAGTCGGCGTGTCCGGGGCAGTCCACGTGGGCGTAGTGGCGCTTGGCGGTCTGGTACTCGATGTGCGCGATGTTAATCGTGATGCCGCGCTGCTGCTCCTCGGGAGCGGCGTCGATCTGATTGAAGTCGTACTCAGGGTTGAGATCCGGGTACTCCTCGTGCAGCACCTTGGAGATGGCCGCGGTCAGTGTGGTCTTGCCGTGGTCGACGTGTCCGATGGTGCCGATGTTAACGTGCGGCTTGGTGCGCTCGTATTTTGCCTTTGCCATTGTGTTTTGTCCTCCTGGACGTCTTGTAGACTGCCCGTACGTCGGCGGTCCGGGCACTCGCTACATATTACTGGGTTTCTGGGTTGTTTGCCACTCACCGTGCCCGAACCCAGTCAGCGCTAAGAATATAACGCCGACCGGAGACACGGGAACGGTGAGTCGACGGGTGTGTCACTCGCCGCGCTGGGCCTTGATGATCTCGTCGGCGATGGCCTTGGGAACCTCCGCGTACGAGTCCATCTGCATGGTGAACATGGCGCGCCCCTGCGTCTTGGAACGCAGGTCGCCGATGTAGCCGAACATCTCGCTCAGCGGCACCTTGGCGTCGATGACCTTGACGCCGGTGGCGTCGGACATCGACTGGATGCTGCCTCGACGGGAGTTCAGATCTCCCATGCCGTCGCCCATGTACTCCTCGGGAGTACGGACCTCGACGGCCATGATGGGCTCGAGGATCACGGGCTTGGCCTTGTGAGCGGCCTCCTTGAAGCACATGGAGCCGGCGATCTTGAAGGCGAGCTCCGAGGAGTCGACGTCGTGAATCTGACCGTCGGTGACGGTCGCCTTGACTCCGACCACGGGGAATCCCGCGAGGATTCCGGATTCCATGGCCTCACGCACGCCCGCATCGATCGAGGGGATGAACTCCTTGGTGATGTGGCCGCCGGTGACCTCGTTGGCGAACTCGTAGGTCTCGCCCGCCTCGGTGTCCAACGGCTCGAAGTTCATGAGAACCTTCGCGAACTGACCGGAGCCACCGGTCTGTTTCTTGTGCGTGTACTCCTGGTTCATGACAGCCTTGCGGATCGTCTCGCGGTACGCGACCTGAGGCTTGCCGACGTTGCAGTCGACCTTGAACTCACGTCGCATGCGGTCGACAATGATGTCGAGCTGAAGCTCGCCCATTCCGGAGATCAGTGTCTGGCCGGACTCCTCGTCCGTCTTGACCTGGAAGGTCGGATCCTCGTCGGACAGCTTGGCGAGGGCCAGACTCATCTTCTCCTGGTCGGCTTTGGTCTTGGGCTCCACGGCGACCTCGATCACGGGATCGGGGAAGGTCATGGACTCCAGGGAGATCGGGGCCTTCTCGGCGCACAGCGTGTCACCGGTGGTGATGTTCTTCAGACCGACGAAGGTGTAGATGTTGCCGGCCTCGGCCGCGTCGACGGGGTTCTCCTTGTCGGCGTGCATCTGGAAGATCTTCCCGACGCGCTCCTTCTTGCCCTTCGTGGAGTCGAGCACGTTGTCGCCGGGCTTGATGCTTCCCGAATAGACGCGCACGAACACGAGCTTGCCGTAGAAGGGGTGGGTCGAGATCTTGAAGACCAGCGCGGCGAACGGGTCGTCGACGGTGGGCTTGCGATCGATCTCCACGGACTCGTCGCCGGGCTTGTATCCGACGATCGAGGGAACGTCCTCGGGGCTGGGCAGGTAGTCCACGACCGCGTCGAGCATGGGCTGAACGCCCTTGTCCTTGAACGCGGATCCGCACAGAACCGGGTAGGCCTGACGGGTGATGGTGAGCTTTCGGATGCCGCTGCGAATCTCCGCCTCAGACAGGTCGCCGGATTCGAGATACTTCTCTACCAGCTCGTCGTCGGCCTCCGCGACCTGGTCAAGCAACTCGGAACGATACTGTTCGGCCTTGTCTTGAAGATCCTCGGGGATGTCGATGGTGTCGTAGTGGGCGCCAAGATCGCCGGAGACGTCGTTCCAGACATACGCCTTCATGCGGATGAGGTCGACGACGCCCTTGAAGTCGTTCTCGGCTCCGATGGGGAGCTGGACGACGAGCGGGGTCACGCCGAGCTTCTTCTTGATGGTGTCGACGGAGAAGTAGAAGTCCGCGCCGAGCTTGTCCATCTTGTTGATGAAGCAGATGCGGGGCACGCCGTACTTGTCGGCCTGACGCCACACAGTCTCGGACTGGGGCTCCACGCCCTCCTTGCCGTCGAACACCGCCACGGCACCGTCGAGGACGCGCAGCGAGCGCTCGACCTCGGCCGTGAAGTCCACGTGGCCGGGGGTGTCGATGATGTTGATCTGGAACTTCTGATCGGTGTCGTGGGTCTGACGGTTCCAGAAGCATGTGGTGGCCGCGGACTGGATGGTGATTCCACGCTCCTGTTCCTGGGCCATGAAGTCCATCGTCGAGGCGCCATCATGGGTCTCGCCGATTTTGTAGTTCTTGCCCGTATAGAACAGAATGCGTTCCGTGGTCGTGGTCTTGCCGGCATCGATATGCGCCATGATGCCGATGTTGCGGATCTCATTGAGATCCGTGAGCACGTCTAGTGCCATAAAAGGTCCCTTCGCTTTCGACTCTCGGAATTACCAGCGGTAATGGGCGAAGGCCTTGTTCGCCTCAGCCATCTTGTGAGTGTCCTCACGCCGCTTGACGGAGGCTCCGAGACCATTGGAGGCGTCGAGGATCTCGTTGGCGAGACGCTCGGCCATGGACTTCTCGCGGCGGGCGCGGGAGAAGTCGGTCAGCCAGCGCAGCGACAGCGTGTTCGCGCGGACGGGCTTGACCTCGACGGGCACCTGGTAGGTGGCGCCGCCGACTCGACGGGAACGCACCTCGAGGCTGGGACGGATGTTGTCCAGAGCGCGCTTGAGCACGGAGACGGGCTCCTGGTCGGTCTTCTCCTTGACCATATCGAGCGCGGAGTAGACGATGTCCTCGGCGATGGACTTCTTTCCATCGAGGAGGATCTTGTTGATGAGCTGCGCCACCACGGTCGAGCCATAGATCGGATCGGGCAGCAGCTGGTGCTTCTTGGCAGGTCCTTTACGTGACATGGTATCTACTTCGCCTTCTTTGCGCCGTACAGGGAACGACCCTGCTTGCGGTCCTTGACTCCCTGGGTATCGAGCGCGCCACGCACGATGTGGTAGCGGACACCGGGAAGATCCTTCACACGACCACCGCGGACGAGCACGATGGAGTGCTCCTGCAGGTTGTGTCCCTCACCGGGGATGTAGGCGGTGACCTCGATGCCGGAGCTCAGGCGCACACGGGCGACCTTACGCAATGCCGAATTCGGCTTCTTCGGGGTGGTGGTGTAGACACGGGTGCACACGCCGCGGCGCAGCGGGCTTCCTTTAAGGGCCAAAGTCTTGGACTTCTTCGGCTTGGCCTGACGTCCTTTACGGACAAGTTGTTCTATAGTAGGCAACTCTGGTTCTCCGATTCGTTGTTTTCTTTGTATTCGTGGAACCGCCGCACCGCGCTCCACCCGACAACATCCTCGGAAGAAAGCAGCCCAGTCCACCGGCCCGATGGCCCCTCATCCTCCCATGACGCATTGCTGCGGACGTTCATCGGATTCGGGGATATCCCGCGGATTCACCTGTCACATAAGGCGCACCTGCGGCACACACAGCTTTCCATTATAGCACGGCACCGGACATGCTGACATACGACACTCCACCGTCGACGCCGAATCGTCATTCCCGTGATGTCGTGAACCGCGCATCCCTCCGATGATCGGACATCGCGTTTCCTCCATGCAGACGGTGGCGGCGTCCCGTCCTGCCGGAATGCCCGAGAACCCGAAGACGATACGGTCAGAAGGCCATGACGCGACGCGCCGGCGCGAGGAATCGGCAAATCGGGTATAGTATCCATCTGTTGCGTGCCACTCATCAGCAGTGGCAGGCCGCATGGTGGCTATAGCTCAGCAGGTAGAGCATCTGATTGTGGTTCAGAAGGTCGCGCGTTCGAACCGCGTTAGCCACCCCACTTCACCCCTTGGAAACATTAGGTTTCCGGGGGTCTTTTCTTTGCTCTTCACGATGTTTCCATGACATGTTCGGTCATGACCACGGTTGCAGGCGCCTCCCGCGCATTCCGTTCCCTCATGGGTATGCATGAGGGAACGGAATGCGCATGGGGCATCATGGCCGGAACGGCGGCCGTCACCGAATCTGGTCGGTCAGTATCTTCTTCGCCGTCGCACCATACTTTCCATAGTCGAACATCGACATGGTCCCCCATCCCCGGTAATCCGGGGCCCAGTATCGAATCCCCGCCAGACCATGCGACTTGCCCCACGTGACGAGATCGTGGTAGAGCGTGGCCTGCCCCTTCTCCGTATGCGGATAGCCCTTAACCGTCTGCGACCATCCCGCATACGGGCCGGAGGCCTTCCCCGAGGGATAGGAGTATTCCGCCACGAACACGCGCAGACCGGTCTCCTGATTGATGCGTTCCACCATCTTCTTGAACATCGTGATTTTGTTGAGGTACAGTGCCGGGGCGCTTGGATAGAAGCTGATTCCCGCCACCGAGACATCGAAACCGTTCTTCTGCAGCGTGCGGTAGTACTTCACGGCGCCGCTCACCGTCGATACGACGCTCGCGATATGGGTCGAGAACTGCAGTCCCCTGCTCGACCTGCCACGATCGGCGTAGGCGTCCCTGATTCCATCGGCCACGGCCTGCATCTGTTTGGCGTTGTATTTCCACACGTTGTTCGCGAGCCAGTCCGTCGCGAAAATGGGAAGCATATAGGTCATCCAGCTCGGTACCTTGGCGAGTGCAGGATTGACCGCCGTCTTCAGGCCGACGCTGACGCCGGCGAACCCATAGTTGGCCTCGTTCCCGATGTTCCACACCTTGACTGTCGCTCCGGTGTCCAGGATCCGTCCGGCCACGAAGCGACCGTATGCACGTAGGACGGTCCATCTCGTCGAGCGTCAGCTCGCTCCACGATTTGCCATGCTGAAGTTTGACCACTGAGGGATACTGCGAGAAATCCGGAGCCTGCTGCCTGTCCATGTCCATATAGGTGTAGGCGGTCATGATCTCGGGATTAAGGTCGATGCCGAGTTTGGCCGCCAGCCGGGCCGTTGCCAGACCCTGATCGAGAGTGTAGACGTTCGCGTTCGAATCGTATTCGCCATCGACCATGTCACTGGACGTGACATGCCGTTTCGTCGCGATGCGCGTATACATCTCCGTCGCTCCGGCATCGATGAAGGCCTTCTCGAGCTCCTCCCGATTGGAGATCGTCCGCGATCCCACCTTGTATTCGTATCCGTTCGCGAAGGCGCGGTCGGAGAAGGGGCTGACGGACAGGGCGTTCCGGAACGGCATCGTGCTGGCGGCGGGAGTGTATGAGGGATCCTCGCGATAGTAGAACTGCGCGACGGCGAGTTGAGCCACCAGGACCACGACCAGGATGCCGGCGACCGCTGCGACCGCTTTGGCGAATCGATGACGGCGAACTCTCTTCGCGACGGCGTCCGCTCCCCCGTCGCCATGCTGCCGATCGTGAGCGGGGGCATTCGGATCCGGATTGGTATGCTGATGCATGATGCGCTTTCGTTCGTCGCTGCGGGACGCGCGCCAATATAACAGCGATCGCCACGACGATGACCATGGTCTTGATCGTGGCCGGGACAACGACGGGATATGGCAGGCCTTATGACACTACGCGTTTCTCGCCCAGCGCAACGGTTCGGACCATCGGTGCAGCGGTTCGTACCATTGAGCCCCACGCACCATATGCGACCATTCCCGTCCGGAGGCTCCCATTGACCGCTCCCACCACCACCACGTCCGGCACCTCAGACACCCCCGGCACCTCAGGCACCCCGGAGGGCATGCCCGCACCCACCACATCCGTCCTCTCCTTCGAGAACGACTACGGCGAGGGTGCCCATCCCGCCATTCTGGAGGCACTGTCCGCCGGCAATCTCATGCCGCGCACCGGATATGGCACGGATGACACGTGCCGCTCGGCCACGGAGCGCATCAGACGCTGGATCGAACAGCCCCATGCGTACGTGCGCTTCCTCGTGGGCGGCACCCAGGCCAACCAGACCATCATCGACGCCATCGCCCCGCCCTTCGGCGCTGTCGTGGCGGTCGCCAGCGCGCATGTCAACACCCATGAGGCGGGGGCCATCGAAGCCTCCGGCCACAAGGTCATCACCCTGCCCGAGCATGACGGAAAGATGGACCCCGACGATCTGGAGTCGCTGTGCGACGTCTTCGACGCCGACGACAACAACGAGCATATGGCCGTGCCGTCCTGCGTCTACATCTCGCAGTCCACCGAATACGGGACCCTGTACGGTCTGGACGAGATGGAGCGTCTGTCACGGGTCTGCCGCACCCATCATCTGCCGCTGGTCGTCGATGGCGCGCGTCTGGGATACGCGCTGGCCGCCACCGGATGCGACATGACCGCAGCCGACATCGCCCGTCTCGCGGACGCCTTCACGATCGGCGGCACGAAGGTCGGGGCACTGTTCGGCGAAGCCGCAGTATTCCCCCACGGTGCTCCCGTGAACCGCATGACCGCGCTGATCAAACGCCACGGGGCTCTGCTGGCAAAGGGATGGCTCCTCGGAACCCAGTTCGACGTGCTGCTCGACGACGGTCTCTATCTCGACATCGCCGGGAACGCCGACCGGCAGGCCGACACGATCCGGAAGGCCCTGACGGACAAGGGCTATGAGATCATGCACCCGTCGTCGACGAACCAGATCTTCGTCGCGCTGGACGGTCCCACCGTCTCCCACCTGACCGCGCAGGTCCGCCTGGGGTTCATGGAGGTCCTGGCTGACGGACGTTCCCTGATGCGCATCTGCACGAGCTGGGCGACCACCGACGATCAGACGCGGCGGCTCATCGACCTGCTGTGATCACGTAATCCGTCGGGTCACATGACCTTTCGATGATTCGCGTGGATCCGTCATGACACGGGAGATCCGTCACGACACAGGGACGATCGGCCAATGGCCATGGTCGACCCCAATCACGGACATCGGCGAACCCATCATCCC
>NZ_CASEXV010000077.1 GCF_949292005.1 uncultured Bifidobacterium sp.
ATCGTCAACGAGATCAACAACCGACCCATGAGAATCCTCGACTGCCGCACACCAGCCGAAGCGTTCACCGACGAACTGCTAGAGTTAACCCAGCCAACAACGGTGTTGCACTTCTAACTAGACAACGGGCATCGCCAACCCCCTCGCGCGGCGTCTTGATATCCAGCAGCTTCATTACGACCAGTACATGACCACCAATAGACAAGGTCCCCTGCGGAACATGAACCAACTGACGATTCCCACCCGATTTGCGGAACAACGGCTGGGAACCGTTCCGCCCACTACGGAAAGCATGCGGCAAGCAACATTTTTGTACAGCAACACTTTCGTAAAATCATAAATGATATCTTATAGAAAGAAACATACTTAACATATCTTATCTGATATCATCAGAACCATGCCACGTATTACGGACGTCCTCTCCTCGGTCGGCGAGCAGGTGCGTCAGCTGCGGATCGCGGCGGAGCTCTCGCAGACGGAGCTCGCCGGCAGGGCGAACATCGGCGTCGCCACCGTACGCCGTCTCGAAAGCGGCCACGACGTGTCGCTGGGATCCCTCATAGCAGTGGCGCGTGCGCTCGGAAGACTCGCGTGGTTCGACGATCTGGATCCCATCGGCCCGGGTCCGTCCCCGATGGAGCTTCTGCGCGCGAGCGAGGGGAAGAGCCCCCGACCGCGTCGGGTCTCACGGGCACGAACCCCATCCCATACGATCCATGACGCGGGACGGGATGACACGACCGGCGCGTCCGAGGATGTGACGCGGAACGGCGAACCGACTCCGGCGAAGGGAGAACCCACATGAGCTATACAGGGACGACCGTCGTCAGGGTCATGGCCTGGGGACGTCTTATGGGAGCGGTCTCGGCAGGAGGTTCACGGGGCTCGTACGCATTCCAGTACTCCCCTGAATGGATCCGTTCGGGAATCCAGCCCTCTCCGATCCTCATGCCGCTGCGACGCCGGCCCTACGTCTTCCCCTCACTGCCCCGGGAGACCTTCCACGGACTGCCGCCCATGCTTGCCGACAGCCTTCCGGACAGCTTCGGCAACACCCTCATCGAGGCATGGATGGCGGAACAAGGCATAGACCGCTCCGCCATCACGACTCTGGATCGTCTGGTCTATCTGGGTTCACGGGGCATGGGGGCACTCGAGTTCGAACCAGATCTCTCCCCTGACGCACCGGCACCCAGCGCCCTGGACATGGAGGAACTCGTGGACACCGCTCGGGCGGCTGTCCAGGGAACCCTTGGCGACGACGCATCCTCACGAAACGCTCTGCAGCAGATCATCAGCGTGGGCACGTCCGCCGGCGGGGCACGCGCCAAGGCGATCGTCAACTACGATCCCGCAATCGGACGGATCACCTCCGGGGATCGTCCCGCCGACGACGGTCACGAGGCCTGGCTGCTCAAATTCGACGGGCTCGGGGACGACCGCCAGCTCGGGCGCTCCCAGCAGTACGGACGCATCGAATACGCCTACTCGCTGATGGCGCGGGAGGCAGGGATCGACATGGCTCCGACGCGTCTTCTTGAGGAGAACGGCCGGGCCCATTTCATGACGCGCCGCTTCGACCGCGACGGACGCCGGAAGCTCCACATGCAGTCTCTGACGGGCCTTGCGGCGGTGGATTTCCGGGCGACACGGACCAACTCCTACGCCCAGGTCATCGCCACCGCGCAGAAGCTGGGCCTCGACACGGGCGCGATGACCCAGATCTGGCGGCGCATGGCGTTCAACATCGCCGCATCCAACAACGACGACCACGCCAAGAACGTGTCCTTCCTCATGGACGAGGACGGCGGCTGGCGACTGGCGCCCGCCTACGACGTCACGTTCGCCTACAACCCCAGGGGGGAGTGGACGGACAGGCATCAGATGAGCGTGAACGGACGCTTCGACGGCATCGGCAACGCCGACCTCATGGCCGTCGCCGACCAGTTCGCCGTCGGCCATGCCCGTGACGCACTGCACGACATCAGCGACGCACTGGACTCCTGGCCGCGATTCGCCAAACAGGCCGGCCTGTCCGGAGAGCTCGCCGACGCGCTGGCGGCGGATTTCCATCGGGAGGTGCTAGAGAAGTAGACACAGGCGACATTCCAGAGAACGGCTTTCTCATGTCTCCACCGTTTCCGGTACGGACCAGTCATTTGTCCAAGAGGGTCCCACTGCGTATCGAATTGCGAGATTCCAATACCCATACGGGTTGCATCAACCAGCTTATTCTTTGAGCTGTCCGCGCAGCCACGCCCCGCACCCGGCAAGCCGTAGGACACTTCCCCCTTTTATCTTTTCATCACTGAATCATTGCACCCGAATGCGGAACACCCTCAGACGGTCCGTCCTCCGTAGATTGTTCTCAGAACAATTCGATCCGGTATTTGCAAAATGCGAAGGCACGCATTCATCCCTGTTTGTGTTTAATTGGTTGTTGTGGTTGTGGTCACGTATTTTTTTCGGGTTTGGTCAAGGAGCGTGCTGACCATCCTTAGGCCGTATCTTGGTGGTGCTTAGGTTCCATTCAAGAAAGGCCGGAAAGGCCTATGATCAGCATGCCCAGGATTCAGTCCATTCGCTTGTTGCGTAGGAGGGGCAGGAGTATCGCCGCCATCTCACGTGAGTTGGAGGTAAGCGGGCCCACGGTTCGCAGGTATTTGATGAGGGATGATCTCTCGCCCGGACCGCCCGTGCGCAAGTCCAAGCCATCGATGG
>NZ_CASEXV010000078.1 GCF_949292005.1 uncultured Bifidobacterium sp.
CCTTCGGCTGGATCACCGCCATCATCGTGGCCGCCACCGGGGTGAGGCTTTTCGTTCCCGGACGCCAACTCGTCTATCTGATCCATTCGGGAACCGTGGCGCTGAAACAGGGACGGGCCATCATGAAGGCTCGCGAGATGCGCGACAAGACATCCGCCGCCACGACAACCACCACCGTGGATGCGGTCGCCGAAACGGATGACGCGCGCGACGCGGCCATCGTCGCCAAGGGCCTGTCATTGACCTACCCGAACGGAACCGTGGCTTTGCGTGACATCAGTCTGAGTCTGCCACGCACAGGCCACGTGGCCATTGTGGGAGCCTCAGGATCCGGGAAAAGCACGCTGGGAGACGTCATATCCGGACGAATAGCGGGATACGAAGGGGCTCTGACCATCAACGGCGTAGAGCTACGGGACGCGCCTGCGCAATGGTTCATCGACAACATCGCCGTGGTCAGGGGAACCGACCAGCTGTTCGCGGGAACGATCCGATCCAACCTCGATCCCACCGACGCTCAGATCGACGACGCCGCGCTTCTCGCCGCTCTCTCCCAGGTCGATCTGGCCGATCTGGTGATGGAGCGCGGAGGACTCGACTCACCCGTCGACTACGGGGGATCGAATCTGTCGGGCGGCCAACGACAGCGTCTTGGTCTGGCCCGGGAGCTACTGAGGCCAGCGCCTGTTCTCGTGCTCGATGAGGCGACGAGCGCCGTCGATCGCGTCCACGACGATGCGATCGCACATCTGACACACCGCATGGGCTCACGGCGCCTGACCATATCCATCTCCCACCGCCTGCGCACCGTGAAGGACGCCGACCTCATCCTCGTGCTCGACCACGGCCGCCTCGCGCAACAGGGCACCTTCGACGAGCTGGTCGGCGCCGCAGGACCATTCGCGCCACAGTGGCACGAGCAGAATCGCATGGAATCCTTCGACGGGAAGGCCTTGGCATGAGCACCTCATCCGAATCAGAATCCGAGTCAGGCAACATCGCGGCAATGGCCACGCCGACAGCCCCGCACACCTCATCCACCTCGATGCCCACTTCGACGACGACCACGAAGACCACGACATTCGGGGTGATGCGACGCATGGCCGCCCAGATGAGACCACTGCTCAGCGTGGAGATCAAAGCCATCACAGCCGGCATCATAGGCCATCTGGCATCGATATGGAGCGTCATGCTGGCGGCTGCGGGCATCGTCGGCGCCTTCCGGAACGCCCCCACCGCCCTATGGGTGACCGCCATCGTGGCAGCCATCGCACTGGCCCTCATCCGAGGCCCCATGGCCTACGCGGAGCAGCTGTTCAACCATCAGATGGCGTTCAGCGTACTGCGCGACATCCGATCCGCGGTTTTCGATAAGATGCGGTCCCTCGCCCCCGCCAAACTGCGGCGCGAAGGACGCGGCAATCTCATCACCGTCATCACGCAGGACATCGAACTGTTGGAGATCTTCTACGCGCACACCCTGTCGCCGCTGGCCATCGCCGCCCTCACAACGATTATCAGCACAATCATCTTCGCCGTCATATCGCCCTGGCTGGGATTGACCGCGGCAATCACCTATCTCCTTCTCATCATCGAAGTCCCGCTCATCACCGCGCCACCCACCTATCGCGCGGCCGCCGACGAACGCAACGCCACCGGAGACCTGCATTCGCTGATTCTGGAATCGTTGGACGGACGAGAGCAGCTCGTCGGCATGGGGGCCGCGGCCAGAACACGATCCCGGCTGAACTCCGCCACCCAGTCCATGCTCTCCGCGCGATCCCGCAACGGCCGGGCACGGGGCTGGAACGACGTCATCACCGAGACGATCCCACTTCTCGGACTCGCCGCTTTCATGGCGGCCGCCATATGGCAGGTCGGAGACTCCGGACTTGACGCGGCGCAGGCAATCGTGGCCGTGGCCGGTTTCACCGCGTCTTTCCCCGCGATGATGTCGGTGGCACGGCTTGGATCGGGGCTCCAACCCACTCTCGCCTCGGCGCGCCGCGTCTTCGCCCTTTTCGACGAAGAACCCGCCGTCATCGAGAACACCACCGGACAGGAGCCGGGATCGTTCTCGTCTCTGACCACCTCCCACCTGCGTTTCGGCTACGATGCAACGACGGGCACAGACGGGGCCGCGGACGAGGGGGATCCCATTCTGCAGGATGTGGACCTCTCCATCAACCCCGGAGAGGTGGTCGCGGTTGAGGGCGCGAACGGCGCCGGAAAATCGACCCTGATCGATCTGCTCATGCGTTTCCGCGAGCGCACGGGAGGCGACATCGCCGTCAACGGCGTTCCGATCGAAGACATCGCAACCCACTCGCTGCGCTCCATCGAAACGATGATCAGCCAGGACACGTTCATCCTCGACGATACGGTGGCCCACAACATCGCCATCGCGCGGCCCCACGCGACACGCGAGGACATAGAATCCGCCGCACACGATGCCCACCTCGACGACGTCCTCGACCAGCTTCCCGGAGGACTCGACCACCGGCTCACCCGCAATGGATCGGAACTGTCGGAGGGACAGCGGCAGAGAATCGCCGTCGCCCGCGCGTTCCTCAGCGACGCCGGACTGCTGCTTCTCGACGAGCCTACCAGCAACATGGACGCGCTTCTCGAAGGGCAGATCATGGACGCCCTTATGTCCCACCAGGAGGGACGCTCCTATCTAATCGTGACCCACCGCGACGCGGTGCTCGCCCGCGCAGACCGCATCCTCATGATGAGCGACGGCAGACTGACGCCAATGGCACCAGTCAGGCCAGCGGAACCATCCAAGTCAGAGGAACCCAACACGACCGGCACGACAGGCACAGCTACCGCAGCCGGCGATGACACCGACACCACTACCACGGCGAACGCGAACGAGGGCCGCCCATGAACGACGGACGAACACCGGACCACAATCCGCAGCAACCGCTGCGACCACCCCAGCCACAACGGCCGCAACGGCAGGCCCTTCGCACCCGCGACGTGATATTGATCGGCGTCTACACGGCCGTATACCTCGTACTGATCAGCATCCCCGCTGCCCCCGCCCACCTCATCCCCGTTCTTATGCCCTTCATGGGGCTCGGATGCGGAATCTTCGGATCGACCGCGTATCTGCTGGCCATCACCAAATCGCGCGCCTTCGGAACCGCGACCATCATCGGCATTCTGCTTGCGCTGCTCATGGGCGTCATCCACGGAAACTACTTCACCGTGGCCACCGCCATCGTCTCCTCCATCGCGGCCGATCTCCTCGCACGATCCGGAGGCTACCAGACGAAAGGCTCGCTCATCGCATCCAGTGGCGTATTCAACCTCTGGACCGTGGGCATGGTTCTCCCCTACATGATCACCAGGCAGTCGCATCTACGGTCCCTCGCAGAGCGGTACGGAGCCGACTATGCCCAGCGTATGGCGAATCTGTTCCCTCTGTGGATGCTGCCCGTCATCATCGTCATGGCATTTGCCGGCGGAATCATCGGAGGATGGCTCGGATACCGTCTCCTTGACCGCCATTTCCGCAGAGCCGGACTCGCATAGGCAGCACGGCAACATGACGGATCCCATCCATCATCATGCGTCGTCCCATCACGGCGGACCTGTGCTGCGGCGTGGATCCTCTCCACCATGCGCGTCAACGCACTGACGGCCGCCTTGAGGGCGATGCATGTTCCGGATTCCATCACAATCGCCCTTGCCGTCACGCTGCGCTTCCTCCCCAGCGCGCGACGACGCAATTTAGCCATAAGGGACGCCCTGCGGATGCGCGGAATCCGCCTGGGATCATGCGACGTGGGGCATCTGGTCGAATACCGCACCGTCCCGCTTATATCGGGCACCGTCGCCGCCGCGGACGACCTCACTCAATCCGCCCTGACCCGCGGCCTGGCTCTTGGGGCGGCAACCACAAGCATCGCGCGCATCGGCCTGCGCAGGCGTGACGCGGTAATCCTGTCCGGATGTATGGTGGTCGTCGTCCTCTGGATGATCACAGCTTCGGGGATGGCCATATGATGCGGACCTACGATGCGGAGGCGACGACGACGGCACCGGCAACAACGGCAGCCGCCGGGACGATAATCCTCGACCATGTATCCTTCCGTTATTCGCGTCCTGATGAGGACGACCCCCACGGGATAGACCTCTCGGACATCACGCTCAGCGTCCGCGCCGGCGAGACCGTGCTTCTCTGCGGCGAATCAGGATGCGGCAAAACAACCCTGACCAGGCTGGCCAACGGTCTAATCCCCCATTATCACAACGGATTCCTCACAGGCGCCGTCACCGTGGATGGAATCGACGTCGCCCATGCGCCCATTGGAGCCCTGTCCGGACACGTCGGATCGGTGTTTCACAACCCGCAGAACCAGTTCTTCGCCACCCGCGTGGACGATGAGCTCGCATTCCCCTGCGAGAACATGGGGATGCCGCCAGACGTGATCCGCCGCCAGACGTGATCCGCCGCCAGACGTGATCCGCCGGCGACTCGACTCGACCCTGCGATCCTTCGCCCTCGGGTCAATCTCCACACGCGATGTCGATGGACTCAGCGGTGGACAGCAGCAGCAGGTCGCCTGCGCCAGCGCATCCATGCCCGATCCCCCCATCCTCGTATTGGATGAACCCACCTCCAATCTGGACTCCGCGGCCATAGCCCGGCTCCGACGGATCATGACGGGATGGCGGGACCAAGGGCGCACTATTCTCATCGCCGAGCACAGACTCACCTGGCTGGAGGGAATCGTGGACAGAGCCGTCGTGATCACCCACGGACGCATCGAGCATGAGATGAGCGGGTCCGAGCTGAGCCGTCTCGGACCCGAGCGGCGACTGCACCTTGGGCTGAGGACCACTGCCGCATCACAGACCGCGTCAGAAACCACCTGTCCGACGACATCGTCAACCCCACGGCCGACCACATCATCAGACGACCACGGACTCCGGGTTGCCGCTTCCTCACGCGACGACAAAACGGTCAAAACCGCCGCCGACCGCGCGCAACAATCGCGAGAAGCCCCCACCGGCGAACGGGAACAACGATTGTGGACCATGTCCGGGATTCGGCGACGATACCGTCACAGCGACCATGACGCTCTCGACATACCGGTTCTGCGCATACCGGATTCGCGCATCACCGTGGTTCTGGGCCCCAACGGCTCAGGGAAAACCACATTCCTGCGCTGGGTCCAAGGTCTGGATCGACGGGCTCGGGGCCGCATGACCACCCCTGACGGCATCGCTGTGCCACGACGTGAGAGGTTGCGACGGTACTTTACGGTTATGCAGGATGTGACGCAGGAGCTTGTGACGCCGACCGTTATGGACGACGTGCTCCTCTCCCTGCGTCATCAGGAGCCGGACGCGAGACGGGTCACGACCCGAAACGCCGCGCCTCCGCATGCCGTGGTGGATGGGAACACCGCACAAGATGAGCGCATCGCAATGGGCATCCTCGCAGGGCTCGATCTTTCCGAGCTCGCTCGAAGACATCCGCTTTCCTTGTCGGGCGGCCAACGTCAACGCGTCGCCGTGGCCGCCGGCATCGCTTCCGGCAGGACCATCATTCCCTTCGACGAGCCCTCAAGCGGGCTGGATCTGCGGCATATGCATCAGATCGCAGACCAGATGCGGCTGCTCACCTCGCTGGGCACAACCGTGATCGTGGTCACCCATGACGAGGATCTCGCCGCCCTCGTCGCGGATCACATCGTCAAGCTCGACCGTGGGCGGGTGACGTCATCGGAATCATAGCTGGTCGCGATACCGAAAGGACGCTGCGAAACAACTGTTGCGCGAAACGACATACGAGATATGTATGCCATAAGCGTTATCGCTGGCGTGAATAACTCTCCCCTATAAGCTGGATGCGTCCAGGAGCATCATCACCCAGCACCCGAACGGATCATATGAGCGACGAGACCACACGCAGACCCGGTAACTACGGCAAGCACCACCCTACCGACACCGACCGTGCTGACGGCATCGAGCCCATCAGCCACAATGGTGGCGTCGATAACCACAAGTTGCGCATACGATCGATATGCGGCCGCGACGACCCCGCTCTGGCTCAGATAATTCGCAACGACCTGTCATCATTCGGTCTTGATGTCCCCGGGACCGCATATTTCGATCCCGAACTCGACCATCTCAACCTTTTCTACACACAGCGCGAGAATCGCCACTATTACGTCATCGAGGATGAGTCCGGTCAGGCTCTGGGTGGCGCGGGCATCGCCGAGATCGCGCAGACCCCCGGAACGGCGGAGTTCCAGAAACTGTATCTCAGCGACGCGGCCAGAGGACATCACATGGGATACGCCCTTATCGCCCGCGTTGAGGAGTTCGCGGCGACGCACGGATACAAGTGGCTGTATGTTGAGACTCACCATCGTATGGCCGCGGCCAATCACATCTATGTCCGCAGCGGATTCCACAGAATCGACGGACCACTCGCCGGCAGCGTGCATGGAGCCGCAATGGACCGTTTCTATATCAAAGAGGTGCCGCACAGCTGAAACCCGGCGAAAGGCTTGCATTTTGACCGCAAAACCGCCCAGCAGCCATTCGTTGGGCGGTTTTGCGGTCAAAATGCGTATGTCATAGTCCAGGAATTCGATAGAAATGGCTTCATTCCAACGATTCTCAATCAAGTCCTTCCGCAGGACCCGCCCAACGAGACACGCGAGCACGCCCAGCAAACGTTCGCAGAGACACGCGCAAGGCACAGACCTATACTGGGCGATAGATCGCAGGCAAAGATGCCCCGATCCGTTCCATAACAACCATCACCGCGGTGCCACAAGATAACAAAAGCCGCCGGGCGACACATAACCCGCGGGAACGTCAGTCCTCATGCACCGAGGTCAAAGGAGTCGACATGGTATACCGCATGGTCTTCAACCAGACAGCCTATTTCGGACGAGGCGCGATAAAGGAGATTCCCTCAGCGGCGAAGGCTCACGGATTCCATAAGGCCTTTATCGTCACAGATCCCATTCTCCTGAAGACCGGAACCGTCGACAAGGTCACCGCCGTTCTGGACGAAGCCGGAATCCCCTACGACATCTTCGACAACGTCAAGCCGAACCCGCCGGTTGAGTGCATCAAGGACGGCGTGGAGAAGTTCACACGTGCGAAGGCGGATTTCCTCATCGGGCTTGGCGGCGGATCGCCGCAGGACACCTGCAAGGGCATCGGCATCGTCGTCGCCAACCCCGACTTCTCCGACGTTCTCTCCCTCGAAGGCGTGGCCGACACAAAGAATCCTTCCATCCCGATTTTCGGAGTGCCGACAACCGCCGGAACCGCGTCGGAGACCACCATCAACTATGTCATCACGGACACCGAACGCAAGCGGAAGTTCGTCGCCGTGGACCCGCACGACATTCCGTTGGTCGCATTCGTGGACCCGGATTTGACGGACACCATGCCACGCGGGTTGAAGGTGGCCACAGGCCTCGACGCACTCACCCACGCCATCGAGGGATATGTGACCCCGGGCGCCTGGAGCCTGTCCGACTGCCTGAGCATGCAGGCCATCCGCATGATCGCCAACAATCTGGCGAAAAGCGCGGACGGCGATGTTCCCGCCGGGGAACAGATGGCCTACGCCTCCTACATCACCGGCATGGCGTATTCGAACGTCGGGCTCGGTCTTGTGCATGGCATGGCGCACCCGCTGGGAGGGCGGCTTGATGTTGCGCACGGCGTGGCCAACGGCATCCTGCTCGCGCCGGTGATGGAGTACAACAAGGACTACACCGGTGAGAAGTACCGCGACATCGCCGACGCCTTCGGCATCTCCGACGCGTATACGGGCGATCTGGAGAGGGTTCGCGACGAGGCCGTGCAGGCCGTCCGCGACCTGACCGTGTCGTTGGGCAATCCCACCACCATCAGCGAGGTCGGGGCCACACGGGATGACCTCGAGCCCTTGGCGCACGACGCGTTCCGGGACGTCTGCACGCCAGGCAACCCACGTCAGGCGACGGAGGAGGACATCCTGGGTATCTACACGTCGCTGATGTAGTCGGACGACTCCCGTCCGCATACGGCATCCAGTCCCACCGCGGATAAAGGGAACCGCGGATAAAGGTACGGGGGCGGCATCGAATGCGGATGCCCCCCGCATTCATGTCCGCTGCACATCGCCAGGCTACGATGCCGAAGCCTCCCAGGGTTCAGGCCACTGCTCAAACCAGCGCAACACATCATCGACGGCCCGGTCATCCCACGACATGATTCGCGGACCAGGGACATCCCTGTTGTATGGCTGATCAAAAACCACCACATGCTGTCCGACCGCTCGAAGCGCGTCTATGTTCGAGGGCGAGTCGTCGATATGGACGGTCGCCTGCATGCTGTCCTTCAGTCCCGTGAAACATAGGGACATATACGGTATCGCATTGTCGTCAAGCCATTGGGCGGTATCCGACACGACCATCCGGTGCTGCCCCGACACGAACAGCCGATGCGTCACCACCCTGATGTACACATCGGCGCGGGAAATTCTGCGCAAAGCCTCGGAAACCCCCGGAATCACGGGCATGCTCGCATACAGGTGTTCCTTCTCCGCCGCCTTGTGCACAGCAAGGTATCCGTCCAACGTGGTGAAAGGCCATCCGGGATTTCTAAACAGGGCATACTCGTCAAGTCGGGGCCGCACCTGCGGATCCACGAGTCCATGACGTCGCAGATAATCCCACAGCGCACCCGAGTAGTCGGCGCACACTCCATCCAGATCCAGATTCAGAACCCGATATCCCTTGAGCCCCACACGCTGGTCGGCGTACTCGGCCGGAATGCCTTCGATCGTATTGTTATGGACCATCTGCTAGCTCTTCTCTCCATCTGCGGTTTGAGACAAATCTTCAAGGCGGAATCGGGAAATTTGGGCGGAAGATTCCGGGAATACCGCGGAAATTGCTCTGCAGCCGTGTCAAAAATCAGCCTTGCCGCCAATCACGAACACCGAGGCCACCATATAGGTATCAACCGGACAAGGCATCACGGCATCACGATATGGCCCCATCATCACGTAACGGTTCACTCGTTGGGCGGTTGCCCAACGAAGCGCAAACCCGCCCAACGAACGCCTCTCCGCGCCCAAAGAACTGGCATCACGGCCGATGATTGGGATGCGGGGTGAAGCACCCCCGGCCCATGCTTTCCATACGGATCACCAGCTCCCCTATGGTGAGAGGATTGCACAACACCGGTCCCTCAATCTGCACGGGGCCCTCATCCGGTAGCGAATCCAGCTGCTCAGCCACCGTCAGGCCAGAGACGATGACCATCATGCCGGACCTCAAGGCCCAATCCACCACCGACTTGACCGCGTCGCGCCCACGCTCCTCCCAGTCATCGGGCATAAGCCGTCTGTCCATGCGAATCCCCTGCACGGGGTGCCTGAGAAGAACAAGCAAATCCTTGAACGTGACATCCGCCACGTTGATCACCAGACCCACATTGGGAACGTCAAGAAGAGGCCTGAGATAGTCCACTCCCCCATCCGACACCGCAGCGAGCGCGTTGCCGTCGAGAAGACAGTCGACACGCAGATCAGGACGTCGCGAATGCAGGTCCTCCAGACGGGACATGAACGCCGGATCGCTCGCCGCGCGCCGCGAGACCATAAGCTCGATGCGGTCGACGAAACCAAGTATCGACGACCTAGCCTCAATATCCCGGGTCGCCTGGTCGAGCACATTCACCGCCAGCTCCCCCGCCTTGCCCAGACGCTCGGCCTGCAGCCGCGCGAAGTTCTCCGACACATAGCCACCCTGGCCATCGGGAATCCGTCCGATAACCCTCAACGCCGACATCATTCCCGACCGCATATCGAATTGAGGAATGTACAAATTCGCCGTCACCGCCTGGTCGATGGCCTCATCCACCGCGCGGACTGCAGCCAATGCGTCCGCCGCAGATTTACCCGACTCCCCGGGAGCCGTCCCCGGAACATCCGTCGACACGCTCAGACGCTGCGCCGCCTCGGTCATCAGATCGGCGAGGCTCTTCCCCTGACCGGACACCGACGTCCCCACCGAGAGACTGACCTCTACAAGCTGGCCGCCTGCGCGCACGGGAGCGGATACGACATCAAGGACATCACTGACAAGGTTCTTCATACCCGAGACCGAAGGCGCGCCCTCAAGAATCACCCCGAACTCGTCGTCCCCGATACGGCCCACGACCGAGCCATCTGGCACCACGCTCGTAAGACGGGATGCCACGGTTTTGAGCACCTCATTGCCCACCGCGTATCCATATCTGCTGTTGATTCGACGCAGATGGTCCACGTCTACGTACAGAATCGCCGCATCGGCTGCGCTCTCCCGCTCTGCTAGAGACCTCAGCATTCCGATGAAGGACCGGTAGTTTCGCACCCCAGTAAGCGCGTCCGCCTCGGATTCGCCCTGCACCGCCGAGATCTCCCTCCCGACTCTCGCTATCTCCTCCAAAACGGATGCCAAGGAGTCCAAAAGGTAGCGGTCCGACGCCAGAAACGCCCGATTCCAGATATTGCGCTCCATCACCAGATGGAAGTTGCGCCCATTAAAGTCGATGGCCTTGCTGGCCACAAACGAATACGACTCATGGCGGCCGGGAACAAGGGTCTCAGCCGAGCATGTGAACATTCCGAATCGTCGTTGCATGGCCTCCACCACGCTGTTCTCGGGATTGCGCTGCGGAAGCGGCATCATCCTGACAACATCCATGAAGCAGTACAGACTGCGCCGGACCCATATATTCCGCCGGATACGAAAATACTGATCCATCGTGATGGCGTACACGAAACACACCACATACGGTCTGCCCAGAGCCGTCCACCGCTGTCCGATCCGCAAATCGTAGAGCATGACGATTCCGACGACCGTCGCCGCCAACACGTCCATGGCAAGAAAAAGAGTCATCCGCTGCACCGAGTACTGACTGACATAGGAGCATGTCGAATATCCCAACAGAACAGCTATGGCCATATCGATCACAAACCGTGCGGCCACAACCGCCACGAGCGCCACAACCGCTGGAAGAAGCCAATGCTGGGACAATGCCATGCTTTCGCCGAAGATATCAGCGGGATAGCAATTCGCGATTGTCCCCTCACCCACGCAGCCTCCACGACTGAAGAGCGCGAAAACGATCGGCACCGGAGCCGACGAAAGAATGACGCCCAAAACCTCGATGGACGCGGCGAACAGACTACGCCGCCACACGAGCATCGACGCCATAAGACCAAGAAGCAGCACCGGAGCGACCAGCTCCAGATCCCCGACAAAGAAAGCGACGGCGACGACCACCGGCACGATCGTGTGCGGAACGGACACAATGCCGGTCGCGGAGGTCTCATGGTAGAACATCGTAAGAAGAACGCACAGAGCGATTATCCCGACTTCACGCGGATCGGATATCCATGCGGTCGACACGCCCCACACCGATCGGGCGACAATGGCCATAACCACCATGAAGCTGACCGACCCCGTCGCGACGAACCGCCGACGCGACGGATACCACACTCTCCGCCGTACGGAGTCGTAGCTTCCGCCCGCCAATCCATCCAGTGCCCAGGATTCGCCGGACGACACACCATCCCAGGGCGCTCCACACCTCAGATCGTCACCCCTTCGCCCATTCGCTGCCATCGTTTCATCTCCGTTCCCTATATGCATCCGAGAGTCCGTCCACCTGCGACCCGACATCGGCCCACCCCGTCACACCATCGACGACCCACACAGCCGACCATCCACACAGCCAAGCCACTCATACGGCAGGCCCGATCAATCTCCACGGCGATTCCTCATCGTCGGTTTGGTCCGAGGATGGAGACACACCGACGTTGGGCGATGTCGCCTCGTAGATGTTCCCGTCGCTCACGACCTTGTCCCCTTTCACATACCGCCGGGAGGTGTCCCATTTCGAGTAGGAGACAGTGGAATCCGTATCCTTCCAAGCCGCGGAGTAGTCGACCAAAGTCCCCGGTATCCCCGTAAGCCCCTGGGCCAGAACCTGCGCGTACTCCCCGTCGGTCTGCTTGACACCACTGCAGAAGGAGACCACGTCAGCATCCGTGTCGACGTTGCTTCCGCACTGGTAGTCCCTGTTAAGCGACCACATGGATAGGCGTCCCAACGATGTCGACAGCGCGAAGGTGTTGACCTTCTGCGCGTCATCGAGTGTGAGGAACTCGTTGGAGGTGTCGTTCTGCCCATTAAGGACGGTCGCCCCCATAAGCTTCCACACCTGATCCGAGTCATAGAAAAGCCCATGAGAGTACAGGATGCGTCGATACTGCGCGTGCACAGCCTTCAGCGAATCGATGATGATGTCGGACTGGGCGGTCTGAGAGGACGCGACACCGTAATCCATCGTCATGAGATTAAGATTGTCTATCCGCACACCCGCGTCGAGGAACAGGTCGATGACGGATAGCGTGTCGGACGTTATCCCATCACGTCCCACGGGCACCGTCAGGGACACGGTCAGAGACCCGCCATCCGCCTTCCGCTCGGAGACAAGACGGGCAACCGCCTCGGCCCTGCGTTTGTTGGCCGATGAATTCCCCAACGCCGACCCCTCGATGTCGAAGTCGACGGAATTGACATGGTATCGATTGATCACGCTCGCGTACTGCCGGTACAAGGACCCGGAACTGGAACATTCCTGCGCAAGCTCGGACCCCTTCTGCCCTCCGAAGCTGATCGTCACCGTCCGATCGGAGCTTTCGACCTGCGCCACCCGACTATCAAGGTCAAGCTGGGACGCGGCCTGCGACGGTGTGTAGTATCCACCCCAGCTGGGCGAACACCCATCCTTCCCCGCGACCACGAAGCCCAGCACGACATTCATGTACTGACTTCCCACATCGGACTCGAAGGTGTACGACGGCGTCGCCGTCACATCGACGTATCCGGCGAACCACGGCGCCGGAAGGGACTTCGACGCATATCGGCTGCGCTGGATCCAGTACGTTCCGGCCACACACAGCGACAGCGCGACAAGCACCGCGACGACGACCCTGGGAATCGACAGATGACGGCCCGGATACCTCTTGCTCATGAGCGTCCTCCCGTCAGCCTTGACCGGAAGATCAGGTCGCGATCACCGTAATACAAGCGCTCCCTCCACCCATAGCTGTCGGTCCCCCTCCGGCCATCGCCAGGCCTCGAGCCACCGCGCACATCTGCGACGGCACGAGGACGATCCGGAACATAGAGCCACCCGATAAGCCCGACGATCGCGTCACGCAGGGAATTGCGCACACCCACCAGCGAGACGATCGCCCATGTGGTGACGATTCCATTGAAACCGGCGAAAGCGGCATTCCACCAGTTGTGCGAGAGAATGTCGGAATACAGCACAAGACCCGAGAACACGACGATCAACCAGGGCATGATGACATACAACGCCGGCGATGCCGTGCGGTCCTCGACCTTCGGAGTCCTCGCGAAAGGAATCTTCGCATTGGTGATCCCCTGTTGGACGGATTTGACAGTGCCGGCCAGATTCACAGTCAACAGCACGATGTTGAACCCGTAGATGCGCAGGATATCGCTGCGGTGATAGCCGTTGCGTTTGAGATCGTCCGCCATCAACGCGAAATACGGGACGGCCGCGGCTATCACCCACAAGCTCAGAAGCCGACTGTCGAACGGGTAGAAAAGCAGGAATATCAGGCCGACGCTCGACCACGCGATCGACATCATGTAATTGACCCGCAACAGAAACTCGGCAAGGCGCACGGGATGCGACGAATTGCGACGCAGTCGCACCTGTCGAAGGAACTTGCCCACTATCAGAAGCCCACCGTTCGCCCAGCACCGCCGCTGCACGACCAACGATCCGAAATCCGGCGGCGTGGCGCTGTAGCTCAGGCGCTCGGGATAGTTGACCAGATGCCACCCCTGCATGCCCAAGTCGACGCTCGACTCGGTGTCCTCGATCACCGTTCGGTCCTGAATATAGGTTTTGACGATTTTGTCGTCCTGGGCACTGACCTGGACGATGTCCTCGAGCGCCTTCTTGCGGATCACCGCGTTGGCGCCCACCCAGAACGTCGCGTCATAGTACGTCAGCCCCTGATGGAGGACATGCTGGATGTCGGTCGTCGCGGCCGCCAGCCTTTCAATCCTTGACGGCGCCCCACGATACGACGAGTACGGCGTCTGCGTGACGGCAACCCTCTCGTTACCCGGCTGCTCAAGAAGATAGACCAGTCGCAAGCAATAGTCGCGAAGAAGCATCGAATCCGCATCCAATGTGAGCAGATATGGGGTGTCGCGGATCACCAGATCAGGAGCCTCGTCCTCGCTCGCATCGCGAAGCGCAACCCCCTCCGCCGTCGGAACCTTCTTGAGACGATGTCCCATCAGCGCTATGAACGAATTGAGATTCATCGCCTTGTTGCTGTCCGACGGGGTGGAAATGTACTGCTTGCGTTCGAACGTCAGCCCTTTCGCCGAGAATATCCACACGAGGCGGTTGCTCAGCTGGATGATTCTCGACGATTCGATTCGTTGCTGCGAGACGATGGAATCGTTCAACGCGTCCTCGGTCTGCCGCAGATCACGCGCCAGATCACGAAGCACCTGATCGCAGAAGAAAACATCGGTATGGTCGTCGATCCTCCAGGATCCAGCCTTGTTCTCCAACCATCGGGCGGCGGCGCGATAATCGTCGGCTAGATGCGAGACGGCCGCGGCCCTAGCGAACGAGCTTCCGCGCAGCTCCTCCCGCGCGCGCGAGCGCGACAACACCTGACATCAGCGGCCGCCATTCCTGTAACAGCTCCTCCCGCGCGCGCGAGCGCGACTGCGAGAATCTCTCGGCCATCGGATTGAGCTCCTCCACCACATGAGCCACCACCTCCCTGCCGCATCGCAATATCTCACGGTTTTCGGAGGACGAGGGGAACGGAGGGTCATCAATCAGCAACGCGATGGTGATATCCGGGAACTCCTGCAATGCGGCCGACCATATCGTCTTCTCGACCACCTTCGGCTCCTCGACATAGGAGGGGATGAGCACGGTGATGGATTCGTCGTCCTGCCTGTCATCGAAATGCTCGTCAAGAAGCGCGCGGGGAACCCTGCGATGGGTGCGGAACCTCATCAGCGCGCCCTTACGGGTGAGAAGGTAGATCAACGCGCTCAGACTCAGCAGAGTGACGATGGTGATGTATAGAACGGTTTCGACCGTCGTGCGGAAGGTGGGATGCGCATTATCGACCAGCTGGGACAAAACGGTGGAGACCATATAGATGGCCCAAGAAACGACCGTGACCACGATCGCCGCATAGTTCACCGCTATGTTCGATGCCGAGGGACGCTCGTGCATGATGGATAGCGGAGTCGCGCTGCGTTCGGCACCCCATTGGCGACGGGGTGAATCCGGCACATCCTCACGATTCTCGCTCAACTGTTCTCCTTCCCCCGCGCCTCCACGTCCTGGGTGTCGCATTGTCGTCGTCGCGGGAGCCTTGAATATCGGACATCATTGACCTCCACAGCGGATTGCCGCAAATACCGACCATGCAACAGACAGACCCCAGAACCAGACTCAACATCAGGATATATGCCAACATGGAAAATGCCATGATAGCTCGGCATTACATGCATATTTGCATTTTATGTTGAGTTTCTTCCGTGAATTGTCTTTTTAAACACATTTCGCATAACGTTTATGTTCATTGAAAAGAGAAGGAAGGTGGCGAAAGAAGGGGAAAAGAAGGAAGCGAGAAGGGGAAGGGTGGTGAAGGGAGAGAAGGAAGCGAAGGGGAGAAGGGAAGGAAAGGAGGAGGAGAAGAAGAAGAAGAAAGCAGTCAGGAAGACAGGAAGAGAAGCAGCCGGAGGGATTTCAGCCCACTTCCGCGTTCATTGGGCGAATTTCGTCATTCGACAGGGCGAATCGCCCGCACCTCACCCGTCCCCTTGCGTTCATTGGGCGGGTTTCTCGTTCGTTGGGCGGGCATCTTGGAGAGCCCCGATATCCGAAGCCACGAAAATGGCGTCTTCTGGCCATTCTTGGAGAGAGGAAAAGTGAGTCTACTCAACAGGGGCGCCCAACGACCGAGAAATCCGCCCAATGAGTGGCCATGATCGCGGTCGGCACCATACAGAGAGCTCGGGACCACACGACTACACCGCGCAGCAGCACAACAGCTCAACAGCTCAACAGCGTTCTCCGAGCAACCGCCCCACCCGACCCACAAAGGTCGAGACGAATCGACCGCCGTCCACACCCACTGCGACCCGAGTCGACGTGGTTTCCTCACGCAGGAGTTCGGGATCCGCTATGGTCCTCCCGCGGAAGGGCCCCTCAAGATCCACCTGAAGGTTGAGACCAATGGTCGAGATAAGCGTCGGATCGATGGCGGCCGCGACGGCCAGCGGATCGTGGAGACCACATCCGCCGAGATAGGGCTGACTGCGCTCATACGCCCCGATGTAATAGTCGACCATGTCCGCGAAGAATCTCCCCGCCCGAGTTCCCAATGATCTCCACGCGCGCGTGGCATCGCGCGTGAGAACGGTCCGATGCGTGACATCCAAGCCGACCATTGTGGTGGGCACTGCGCAGTGGAACAGGTTGTCGGCCGATTGCGGGTCCTGCGAGATGTTGGCCTCGACACACGGATTGACGTTGCCGGGTACGGTCAGCGCGCCTCCCATGAACGTGATGGATCCCACGCCGGACATGACCTCGGGGCAGCGACAGCACACATGGGCAACCGTCGTCAGCGCGCCCGTAGGAACCACTAGCAGGTCGCGTCCGTAGGTCGCGGCGGCATTCAGAATCGCATCCTGAGCCGACTGCGTTTCGGGCCGGCGAGACGATTCGGGAATCGACGCTCCCCCCAGACCGTCATCGCCGTGGATGGCCCGCGATCCCGCGGAGGGCTCGAAGGAGTCGGAACCCAAAGGATGATCGATGCCCGCGTACACGGGAACGTCATCTGCGCCCAGAAGATCAAGGACGGCGAGCGAGTTCCTCAAACCGCGTTCAACCGTCACGTTGCCGTATGTCCCGGTGACGGCGATGAGGTCGACCTCCGGGCTGGCGAGAGCGTATGCGATGGCGAGCGCATCGTCGATTCCTGTATCGAGGTCGAGGATCAGCTTGCGCGGAGTCCGCCGATGCGCGGAGCCCGGAGAATCGGCACCTCCCGAACGACCACACTCCCTGCGACCGTCCTCGGAGCCGGCAGACCGGCTTCTGCGTCGGGAGTCCGAGTGGCCATCGACGAGTTTGCCGCCGCTGTCGAGTTTGCCGCCGCCTGCGATCCGACCATCTCCATCACTTCCGCCATCAACACCATTGCGATCATGCATGCCATCCACGGTAGTCGCACGTCACGGCGCGCCCGCCCCGCCGACACTCGCCGCAATGACATCAAAGTGATATCATAACGATGTCACCGTCCGAGAGATCCATCACGGACGCCAGAGAACAGAAACCGCCACAGAAGCACCATCAAGAACAAGACAAGGACAAAGGACACATCATGGCATCATCAACGGCACCGACCATACCGAGCGCGCCAATCCAGACCAAACCGACCGCTGAGAAACCCGGAACCGCCCATAACGGCTGGACCGCCTTACTCCCCGTACTCATCGGATGGGCATTGTCCATCGTCATCATCGTGGCTGGAGTGCTCGCCATGGCCAACGGCGCCTCCGGAAGCCTTCAGGTCAAAATCGGTCTGGGTGTCATGATCGTCGGCATCGTCGCCGCAGTCGCGATGATCATCCCCTCCACCGGATTCTTCACACTGCAGCCCAATGAGGCCCGCGTGCTGGTGCTGTTCGGCGAATACCGCGGAACGATCAAATCCACCGGATTCTATTGGGCGAATCCCTTCTACTCCGGAACCCTGTCGCACGGTGAGGAGGATCCGGCCACCACCCTCAAGAAGGCGTTTAACGACGACAAAAGCGACGACTCCACCGCAACGACGGCGGTGAGATCCAAGGTGTCCCTCAGAGCGCGCACGCTCAACGGCCCCAAGCTCAAGGTCAACGACAAAAACGGCAACCCCATCGAAATCGCCATCGTGGTGGTATGGCATGTGGTCGACACCGCGAAGGCCGTGTTCGACGTGGACCACTACGAGGAGTACGTCAGCACTCAGTCCGAAACCGCGCTGCGCCACGTCGCCAGCCTCTACGCCTACGACCACAACAGTGAGACGGAGGCCGAAGCCGCGGGACAGATCACCCTGCGCTCGAACATCACCGAGGTCTCCGAGGCGCTGAAGGCCGAGCTGTCCGTGCGTCTGGCGCCCGCGGGCATCACCATCGACGACGCGCGTCTGACCCACCTCGCCTACGCCCCCGAGATCGCGCAGGTGATGCTGCGGCGCCAGCAGGCCGAGGCCATCATCGCGGCGAGGACCAAAATCGTCCAGGGAGCGGTATCGATGGTCGACATGGCACTTAAGGAGCTCGACCGCGACGGGATCCTCGATCTGGACGAGGAGCGCAAGGCGTCCATGGTGTCGAATCTCATGGTCGTTCTGTGCGGCGACAGCGACGCCCAGCCGGTCATCAACGCCGGCACGCTCTACAGCTGACGGAACATGAGGCCCTTATGACATCAAAAAAACAGTATCCACTCAGAGTGGATCCCGCACTGTGGAGCGCTGTCGAGCAATGGGCCAATGACGATCTGCGCAGCGTGAACGGACAGATGGAGTTCATCATCCGCGATGCGCTGCGCAGGGCGGGCCGCCTTCCCACAAACGTGGACCCCAGCCGCACGAACGGGCGCCGCCCACATAATGCGACCCCTACGAACGCCACCGAACCCGAAGACTGAGCTCCAGCTCCACGGCGCCCAGCACCCCTCCACCAACGCCCTTGCGATGTCCACTGTCCGAACACGGCATCCCCTCGCCAGCCGCCACACCCCTACGATGAATCCCCGCAAGGCAAACGGCGGGGATGGTCCACTCGGACCACCAGACCATGCGCCGCCTAAGCCGGAAAAGGGGATTCATCCAATGCAGAAGGTCAAAGGTGTGGCAGACTGGCTCACCAAGTGGTTCACGCTCATCGTCATCGCCTGGGCGGCGGTCAACTATTTCGTCCCTAGCCTGAGCCTCTGGGGCAAAAGCTACACGGGATACATGCTCAGCATCGTCCTGTTCGGCATGGGACTGACGCTGTCCCTGGACGATTTCGCCCGAATCATCAAACAGCCCCTGATGGTCGTCGTCGGCACGGTCGCGCATTACGTGATCATGCCGTTGATCGCCGTCCTTCTCTGCTGGATCTTCCAACTGGACGGGCCCCTCGCCGTGGGAGTGATCCTCGTCGGATGCTGCCCGTCGGGAACCTCGTCGAACGTCATGAGCTTCCTGTCGCGGGGTGACGTCGCGCTTGATGTGTCCATCGGCATCCTCTCCACACTGCTCGCCCCATTCATGATTCCGCTGCTCATGCAGCTTCTCGCCGCGCAGTACGTGGACATCCCCTGGCAGTCGCTGTTCATCACGACATTGAAGGTCGTGCTCATCCCCATCGTTCTCGGCGTGGCATGCCACATGATCTTCAAGGAGAAAATCGCCACAATCACCGTGGCTCTGCCGATCGTGTCGCAGGTGGCCATCCTGCTCATCATCGGCGTGGTTGTCGCGGTCAACAACGCCAAGCTTTTCAGCCCGGAAACACTGCTCGCCATCCCCGTCGTGATCCTGCACAATCTGTCCGGATACGGCCTGGGGTATGGATTCTCGAAGCTGATGTACAAGCTGTATCCGAAAGGTTTCCGTTACGCCCAGCAGAAGGCCATCACCTTCGAGGTGGGCATGCAGGATTCCGGTTTGGGAGCGACACTGGCGCTCACCTCGTTCGCCACAACACCGATTGCCGCCATCCCGTCCACGTTCTTCAGCGTGTGGCACAACATCTCCGGATCGGTTCTGTCGGCCTGGTGGCGTCGCCATGACGACAAATACGGCATTCCCGCGGATGCGGAGAACGGCAGGAAATCCGTCGCGGAGGCAACCGCGACAGAGCCGGCCCGCTAGTCCGCTCTCCCGTTGACGCGAACGCCGTCCACCTCACCGTGGGCGGCGTTCACCGTCAGACCACTACCACCATCCTTCCACTTCCATCATTCTTCCTCGGAGCCTCCCACAATCTGCTCATACAGCGACTCAAGCCGCCTTTCCCTACGGTCGCGCGACAGCTCGCACTCCCAGACGACGAGCACATGCCACCCAGCCTCCTCCAGCTCACGATGCTGCACGGCGTCACGGTCACGGTTGCACATGAGCTTCGCCGTCCAGAACTCCACGTTGGACTTCGGAATACGGCATTTGGAACATCCCTCATGCATATGCCAAAAACACCCGTTCACGAACACCATCGTCCTCCACCGGGGCAGAACCACATCAGGGTGTCCGGCATACCGACGGTCGTTCTTCCGAAACCGCAGACCGCGAGAGAACAGGTATCTTCTGACCATCACCTCAATGGAGGTGTCCTTCCCCCTGATCCGCGACATCGTGTAGCTGCGGGTGCCACGTTCATACCTCTCCACGGTGGAACTTCTGCCACGGACTTCCTGTGATCGCACGCCCCCATTATGACGCGGCGCCCTGAAGAGCCGCCGCACGCCCGTCCACTCGTCCATGCCGCCCCTCCGTGCCATCACATCTCACTCAGCTTGGGACGACCGTGGTTATGGTCGGAGCGGAACATCGTAAATCCCGTCACTGCGCGGATGGCACACCCACTTAATGTCATGAAGACAATAAGTCATATCATCCTTCGTAGCGGGCATGCAGACATCCGGAAACACGCAGCCAGCGCAGCAGGCAACAACCAGCGGCCGGCGCGCACACCAGCACACACAAACGAGACGAGGGAGGGACGATGAGAATCTCGGCGAATGTCTCCGAACGCGCCATGGAACCGCCCGACATTGGCATATCCGTCGTGATCCTCGCCCTGGACTCCCCCGACACAAGCGGGGTGGGGGTTGTTGGGGAAACGAACGAGGGACAGGGAAAAGGAAAGAACAAGAGCGGAGCTCGGCCCACGCTGCGCATTCCTCTGGTCAGACGCGTCCGCGAGCCGTTTCTGGGCCTCTGGGCCCTGCCCGGATCACCTCTGCGTCAGGGTATGTCCCTTGAGGACGCGGCCTGCGACGCGCTCAGATCAACCACGGGTTTCGATCCACGCTATCTCGAGCAGCTGTACGCGTTCGGGGACCCCGGACGGTCGTCAAGCGCCCTGCCGATGGTGTCCATCGCCTACTGGGCCCTCATCGGACAGGAGGAGGCATCACACGTTCACGAGGCCCCGAATGTGCGGTGGTTCCCCATCAACGACCTTCCACGGCTCGCGTTCGACCATGACCGCATCATCGATTATGCGATGGAACGCGCGCGCGAGAGAATCGGCACCAGCGACATCGCCACGCGTCTGGTCGGAGAACGCTTCACGCTCAGCCAACTGCGCCACGTGCATGAGGCCGTTCTCGACCGATCCCTCAATCCCCCGAACTTCCGCAGAAGCATACTCGCCGCCGGCATGATCGAACCCACCGGCGAGGTTCTGGCCCAAGGACGACACCGACCCGCATCGCTCTACCGTTACGCGGCTCCCGGAGCGTCACCGTCACGTCACGGAAAACAACATGCATGACGACGTAATCACACGCAAACACGTCCATCCGCACAATCACCACACAATGGCCACACGCTGAGCACACGACGGTCCGCCGCCGACCGCCCGCAACGACGTCACACGACAAACCCCATAAAACCGCGTCACAGCACCCCCGAAGGAGAAAACATGCCATCAATCAACGCGATAATCGAGCGCCTGGGCGCCACACGAACCTGCGACGCGAACCTCACATCAGACCCGTGGAGCACCCCATCCGCGGCTTCGCAGTACGGTCCGGGAGCTTCCGCGCAGGATGGGAGAATCCGCATGGCGCCAGCACAGGCCCCCATCCCCGAGCGATACACCAGCGCATCTGCGCAGGAGCTCCGAAACGAGATCGTCGAAGCCCGGCACCGTCTGGGCGACCGGCTTCTGATCCTCGGCCACTTCTACCAACGCGACGAGATCATCGAGCATGCGGACTTCGTCGGCGACTCGTTCCAGCTGGCCCGCAACGCCGCCGACCGCCCCGATGTGGATCACATCGTCTTCTGCGGAGTGCATTTCATGGCCGAAACCGCCGACATCCTCTCAACGCCCAGCCAGACCGTGACCCTCCCCAACATGGCCGCCGGCTGCTCGATGGCCGACATGGCAAACATCGAGCAGGTCGAACGATGCTGGAACCGGCTTACCGACATCTGCGGGACAGGACGCGACGAGGACGGCCGCCAGCAGATCACCCCCGTGACGTACATGAACTCCTCGGCCGCCATCAAAGCCTTCTGCGGACGCCACGGCGGCATCGTCTGCACCAGCTCGAACGCGCGTTCCGTGCTGGAGTGGTCGTACAAGCGGGGACGGCGCGTCCTCTTCCTGCCTGATCAGCATCTGGGTCGCAACACCGCTCTCGCCATGGGAATCCCCCTCGAGCGCATGGCCATGTGGAATCCGATGCGTCCCGACGGAGGTTCGGACGCGGCTTCCTACTCGACGGCGTCCATCATCCTCTGGAAGGGTTTCTGCTCGGTGCATCAACGATTCACCGTCGGGCAGATCGAAAGGGCGCGGCGCGCGTATCCGGATGTGCGCGTGGTCGTCCATCCCGAGTGCTCGATGGATGTGGTGAACGCCGCGGACGGAGTGGGATCCACCGCATACATCGTTCATGAGATCGACCGCGCCCCCGCGGGATCGGCGATCGCGGTGGGAACGGAAATCAACCTGGTGAACCGGCTAGCCGCCGAACATCCCGACAAAACGGTGTTCTGCCTTGACCCGGTGGTCTGCCCCTGCTCGACGATGTACCGAATCCACCCCGCCTATCTGGCCTGGGCGCTGGACGGTCTGGTCGCGGGGAAGGTGGTCAACCGCATCACCGTGGATCCAGACATCGCCCACGACGCGAAAATCGCGCTCACCAGGATGTTGGAGGTTCACCCATGACAACCCCACACGCGAAGGGTGGCATGGCAGACTCTGCGCCCATCATCGTCGTCGGATCGGGAATCGCCGGTCTGAGCGCGGCTCTCGCGGCCGTCCACGGAGACGATGCTCGCGGAATCCCACCCTCGGATGTCCTGATTCTCACAACAGCCGGTCTCGAGGAATCGAACACGCTCCACGCCCAAGGCGGCATAGCGGCCGCCATATTCCCCGACGATTCACCCGACCTGCATACCCACGACACCATCGCCGCCGGAGACGGGCTATGTGACCCGACGGCTGTGGACATTCTCACGCACGAGGGGGCCGAGCGCATCCGGGAGCTGCTGGACCGCGGCGTCCACTTCGACAAGGACCAATCCGGCAAGCCCCGCCGCGGACTTGAGGCCGCCCACAGCCGTCCGCGAGTGCTGCACGCCGGAGGGGACGCCACCGGACGAATCGTCGAACTGGACATCTGCCGCATGATACGCGACCATCCGCGTATCACCATCCTGGAGGACACGGCCGTAAGGGACGTCATCGTGAAGGACGGCGCGGTCGAAGGGGTCCGCGTAACCGACGTCCCCAGCGGGAGAACACGGATCATTCCGGGCAGACGGGTGGTTCTTGCCACAGGAGGCGCCGGACGCATGTTCCCCTTCACCACGAACCCCGTCCTCGCGACCGGATCGGGCGTGGGAATTGGACTTCGCGCGGGCGCGCAGGTGATGGATCTCGAGTTCTACCAGTTCCACCCGACTGCGCTCGCACTGGGTGAGCATTTCCTCATCTCCGAGGCGGTGCGCGGCGAGGGCGCCCATCTGGTGGACGAGAGGGGGAACAGGTACATGCCTTCGGTCGACCCACGCGCCGAACTGGCGCCACGCGATGTGGTCGCCAGAGAAAACTACCGCCGCATCATGGCGCAGAACGGACGCCCCGTCTTCCTTGACACCTCGGGAATCGCCGCACAACAGGGGCTGGGCCATAACAAGCACGCGCTGGCCGATTTCCTGGCCGACCGCTTCCCCACCATCGACGGGTATCTTCGCGCGCATGGCATCGAGTGGAGCGACGACCCCGTTCCCATCACGCCAGCCGCCCATTACTGGATGGGAGGACTGCGCACCGACACGCACGCCCGCACCAGCGTTCCCGGATTGTACGCGGCCGGAGAATGCGCGCGCACAGGGGTCCATGGAGCCAACCGCCTCGCCTCGAACTCTCTACTGGAGGGACTGGTGTTCGGACATCGCGCGGGTCTGGCCGCAGCGGACGACCCAGCCAACCGAGGATGGGATGACGGGCGCGACGATGATGCGCACGGATGCATTCTCGACCACGGCAACGACGGCATCGAGGTGGGGACGATCGACGATCCGACGCATGCGGCCCCATCCACGGCGATGGGCGGCATGACGCCGCCACCCACGAATCCCGACGAATCCCTTCGCGATCTGATGTGGACCGGGGTCGGCGTGCTTCGCGACGCCGATGGTCTGGGGTCCGCACGCGAGGGACTGCGTCGGCTGGCCGCCACCATACCGACCGACACCGCGCTGGCAGACACCGCGCTGGCCGCGTACGCCTGCGCCACCGCGGCCCTGGCACGGACCGAATCACGCGGCGCGCATGCCCGGACCGACCACCCCCGCACCGATCCCCTTCAGGCCCGATCCCGGGCCTACGTTCTGCAAGGAGCTCCACGATGACACCACTGATGGTCGAGGACACCATACGCCGAGCCCTCATCGAGGATTGTCCGACCCGCGACATCACCAGCGAGACGACGATACCCGAGGACATGAGGTCGCGGGCGATCCTCCGATCCCGCGAGGACGGCGTCCTCAGCGGAATCGACGTGGCACACGAGGCCTTCCTCCTCACCGACTCCTCCATCCGGCTGACGCCGGCCACAAAAGACGGAGCCGGCATCCATCCCCATGACGTCATCGCCACGATCGAGGGGCCCACGCGGGGGATTCTCCGGGCCGAACGGGTGGCGCTCAACTTCCTGCAGCGCATGAGCGGAATCGCGACGCTGACCCGTCGCTTCGTCGACGTCGTCAACGGAGCCCCGGGCTCTCATGCATGCATCGCCGACACCCGCAAGACCATGCCCGGGCTGCGCCCCCTCGACCGGTACGCCGTGCGCTGCGGAGGAGGGCGGAACCACCGATACGGCCTGTCCGACGCGGTCCTCGTCAAGGACAACCATCTGGCCGCGATGCGCGAGGCTGGCCTTGACCTGTCGGAGGCGCTGCGGCACATACGATCCCAGATCGGCCACACCACGCACATCGAGGTGGAGATCGACGGACTGGACCAACTGCCGATGGCGCTGAGAGGCGGGGCGGACACCGTCATGTTCGACAACTTCGGCATCGAGGACATCCGTCGCGGCGTGGATATGGTCGCGGGTCGGGCGACGGTCGAGGCGTCCGGGACGATGACGCTCGACCGCGTGGCGGCGGTGGCCTCCTGCGGCGTCGACGTCATATCGGTGGGTGCATTGACGCATTCCGTGCAGGCCATCGATCTGGGATTGGACTGGCGGTGATCGCTCCGATGCCAGCAACGAAGACGGAGGAACCGACGGTCTCCCGCAATCATGACCCGACACGGCTGTACGGAGACCATGCGGCAGGATCGCCCGTGCGGGCCGACGCCATCGACGCCATGCTGCCGTTCATGACGGAGGCCTTCGGGAATCCCTCAAGCGTGCACAGTCACGGTACGACGGCACGACGGGCCCTGGATGCGGCGCGCTCCTCGATCGCGGCGAGTCTCGGCGCCGACCCCGACGAGATCGTGTTCACCTCGGGCGGCACCGAATCGGACAATCTCGCGATCAAGGGCATCGCGATGGCCGCGGCGACGACGGGGGATTCGAATCCGCAACGGCCGCGGCGCATTCTCATCAGCGCATGCGACCATCCGGCCGTGAGGGAGTCGGCACGGTGGCTGTCCCGATGGTTCGGCTTCGAGGTGCTCACGATACCCGTCGATTCCCAGGCTCACATCGATCTGACGGCACTCCGCGAGATGTCAGCGTCCGGAGCATGCCTCGCCTGTCTACCGTGGGCGAACTCCGAGGTCGGAACGATCGAGCCCGTGGCGGAGGCGGCGGCGATCTGCCACGCGGCGCATATCCCCGTCCATATCGACGCGGTGCAGGCGGCAGGAACGGTTCCCGTGGACTTCCACGCGGTGGAGGCCGATTCCCTGAGCCTCTCGGGCCACAAGTTCGGCGCCCCGCGCTCCACCGGCGCATGGCTGGTGCGACGCGGTCTCCCCGCGGAGCCGGTGCTCTCGGGCGGCGGTCAGGAGAACGGTCTGCGACCGGGAACGGAGAACGTCGCCGGATGCGTGGCCTTGGCGGTCGCTCTGGACGACGCCGCGACGGAGATGCGAAGCATCAATCCAGCCCTCGTCATCGCCCGCGATTCGCTGATCGACGCCGTTCTGGCATCCGTCCCCGGTGCGCGTCTCACCGGGGATCCGCTCCATCGCCTTCCCGGGCACGCGTCCTTCGTGATTCCCGGCATCGAGGCGGAGTCGCTGCTGGTCGATCTGGACATGCACGGCATCGAATGCTCATCGGGAACCGCCTGCGCGGTCGGCCACCACGATATACCGCCGACGCTGCTCGCAATGGGAATCTCACGGGACGACGCACGGGGAGCACTGCGGCTGAGCTTCCGCCGTCCTCCCCAACCACGCGACATCGCGCTCATCGCGCACTGCCTGGCGGAGTCCTGCTCGGGTCTTGGACTGTCGCTTCCCGGCACTCCACAACGTCTCACGTCTAGACGCTCCACACGCCTAGACGCCACACGTCGGTGCACCACGCATCATCACGTCGCATGAGGGCATATGACCCACCATGATCCATGGCACGTGGCCCATGGCCTCGACCGCCGCTACGCCACGGGATACGCAGGCCCGCGCATCAATGGGTCAGGCGGCGGGCCGCCCAGTCCCCCAGCCACTGGATGATCTGCACGATGACGATAAGCACCACCACGATGGCGATGAGCACCCCGGTCTCGTAGCGGTTGTAGCCGAACTGGATGGCCATATCGCCGATGCCGCCGGCTCCGATCGTTCCGACCATCGCGGACGAGCCGATGAGGGAGATGATGGTGAGGACGACGCCACGGACGAACGAGGGACGCGCCTGCACGAACACCGCGCCCGTAAGAACCTGCCATGTTCCTGCCCCCGTGGACAGACAGGCCTCGACGAGATCCTGATCGACCTCGGAGAACGCGCTTTCGGAGATTCTCGCGAAGAACGGTATGGCCGACACCGACAGCGCGATCGCACCACCGGTCGGCGTGTAGGGATCCCCGATCATGATCTGCACGACCGGGATGAGCACGACGAGGAGAATCAGGAACGGCAGGGACCGGATGGCGTTGACGATCACCCCGACCACCGAATTCAGAACGGGATTCGGTCGGAACAGACGATTGCCCGTCAGATAGAGGACAAGGCCCAATCCCGTCCCCGCGACGACGCCGATCAACGTGGAGATGCCGACCATGTAGGCCGTGTCGATCAGCGCCTTCGGCAGATACTCCCGAAGGATGTCCGTGGTGCTCATGATTCGTCCTCCCCTGCTGGCGCATCGTCGGCCCTCACCGCACCGACACGTCCTCCATCGCCGATATCGCCGATATCACCGGCCCGCGCCAGCTCCCCACGATCCAGCTCACGATATTCGAGCACCTGGGACCGCAGCTCCTCGAGCGCTCCCGCCAGAGAATCCCCCACGCCCTCGACCACCACGATGAGGATCCCGATCGCCTGCGCTCCGAAGTACTCGACGCGGGCGTGAAGCACATTG
This sequence comes from uncultured Bifidobacterium sp., assembly GCF_949292005.1. Taxonomy (GTDB): domain Bacteria; phylum Actinomycetota; class Actinomycetes; order Actinomycetales; family Bifidobacteriaceae; genus Bifidobacterium. The sequence continues at coordinate 27,904 of NZ_CASEXV010000078.1, forward strand.
ATCGAAACGTCGAAACGTCGGACCACACGACTGATAAGCGGCTCCAGCGCACCCTCGCCGCGGTACCGGAGCTCCACCACCGTCCCCTTCGGCAGGGACGGCACGAGCTGCGGGGGGATGCTGATTCCCAGATACCTGCTGACCAGCGCACGAGTCGTGGGATGCGTCGGCTGGCTGAACACGTCGAAGGTGTTCCCCTGCTCGACGATCACGCCATGCTCCATGACCGCGACATGGTCGAAGATGCGCTTGGCGACATCCAGCTGGTGGGTGATGAACACGATGGTGATGCCCAGTGTCTCGTTGATTCTACGCAGCAGACCGAGAATCTCCTCGGTGGTCTCCAGATCCAAGGCGCTGGTCGCCTCGTCGCACAGAAGGATCTCGGGATCATTGGCCAGAGCCCGGGCTATGGCGACTCGCTGCCTCTGCCCTCCGGACAGTCCCGACGGATAGCTGTCGAGCTTCTCCTCCAACCCGACGAGCCGCAGCAGGTCGTGCGTTCGCCTGTCCCAGTCCCTGCGGTCCCGACCTCCCGCCTTGAGGGCGAACTGGATGTTGCGCGCCACGGTGAGGTTGCCGACGAGGTTGAACCCTTGGAACACGAATCCGATCTTCCGTCGCAGAGCCCGCAGTCCTGCCCCGCGAACGTCCGTGACGTCCTCGCCGTCGATGAGCACGCGACCGGAGGTCGGACGCTCCAGGAGGTTGATCGTACGCACCAGCGTGCTTTTGCCTGCGCCCGAGAATCCGACGATGCCGAATACCTCGCCCCTGCGCACGCGCAGCGAGACTCCGCGGACCGCGTCCACGACCGCACCCCGTTCACGGAACGAGACACGCACATCCCGCAGCTCAATCACATCCGCCATTCTCCGCCCCTTCCCGTCATCGATCACATCAGCATGTACACGGCGTCGGCTCACCACGTGGTGGGTTTGCCGAAGTCGGCGAATTTGCTGGCGGCGATGGCATCCTTGAATCTCTGGCTGACCAGAAGTTTCTTCACGGTTCGCGCGAAGTCCGTGTTGACGTCCGAGGTGCGCACCGCGACCACGTTGATGACCCCCGCGGACTGCTTCTCCATCGCCAGAGCCTTGGCCGGCTTGAGATTGGCCGCCCACGCGAAGTTTCCGGGGACGAGACTCACGTCGACGGTGTCCAGGGACCGGGCCAGCTGCGCGGCGTCGAGCGTCTTGAGCTTGAGGTTCTTCGGGTTGGTGGCGATGTCGTCGACCGTGGCCTTGGTCTCATCGACGTTGCCCTTGAGCGTGATGAGGCCGTTCTGCTCAAGCACTCCAAGGGACCTCGCCAGATTGCTGGCATCGCTGGCGATGGAGACCGTGGCTCCGTCCGGAATCTTCGACAGTGAGGCGTACTTGTTCGAGTACAGACCCAGCCCCAACGTGGGAACCTGTCCCAGGGAGGTGATCTTCAGATTGTTGTCGGAGGCGAATTTGGTGAGGTAGTTGATGTGCTGGAAGAGGTTCGCCTGGATGCTTCCCGCGGCGAGCGCCTTGTTGGGCTGCACGTAGTCGTTGAACAGCTTGGTGCTCAGAACGTAACCATCCTTCTTGAGAAGAGGGGCCAGAACGTCAGTGACCATATCGCCGTACGGGCCGGGGCATACGCCGACGACGACCTTCGTGGTGCCGGTCCCCGAGTCTTTGAGGGTGTCGTCGGACGCCGTGCTCGACCCGCAGGCCGCAAGCCCCGCGACGACCGAGGATGCGGCCGCCAGCGCGGCGACCATCCTGACGATTTTTCTCCGTGTGATGCCCATGATCCTGTTCTCCTTGCTCTCTCTGCTCTTTCCTCATAACGCCGGAAGACCGCGGGACCCATTCGGCCATCATCAGGATGGCGCTGCGCCCGAAGCCGTTCCCATGCGTTTGCCGTCAGATTAGGGGACCTGGAACGGCCACACGCGCCGCGGGGTATCGGCATTGGTTATGACATCTTCAAGCACCGTGGCGGCGCGACAGGGAAGCGCCGCCACAGGACAGGACCGCAATAGGACGACGGCACGGCGGGGCGTTCGGCCTCCGCACGAATAACGCCTGACGATTGCCGACCGTCTACTCACCGTCGGCGGCGGCCCGCCTGGCGAATTCCGGATGATGTATCGCGAAGGCGAACTCCGCAAGATGCAGCTCCTGCGTGGCGAACTCGTGCAGTCTGCACTCATAGCCGTTCTCGCGTCCGATGCGCGCGATGTAGCCGTTGATGTAGTCCACCTCGGTGGGACGTCCCTTGGTGAGATCCTGATACATCGAGGGATAGTGAAGGGGATGAGCGACACCCGCGGTATGGCAGATCGTATCCACTTCGGACTCTCGCGTCCCCAGCAGGGTGATCCCGGCCTTCTCGGCTGCCGTATAGGCCTCGTCGACCAGCTGCTCGGTCATCCACCGCGCGCCCGGATGCCGCATGAACTCGCCGAAACGGATCTGATACATCGTGCACAGGGTGTTGAGCACCGAGTTGAACACGATTTTCGCCATGCACATCCCCATGAAATCATCGACGATCGTGGGATTCAGCGTGGCCGCGGTGAAATCGTCGAAAATGGCGCGTTCCACGTCACTTACGCCAACATGGGGATCGTATGCGCACATATTCATGGCCTTGGCATTCGCCCCGCCCGTGAAGTTCACATCCCCCGGTCCGTTCACCTCCGCTCCGATGAGCGCCGTTCCTCCATATATATGATCGGCTGGGAAATACCGGGCCATCTTCTCGAAGTGCCCGTAGCCGTTCATCGCGGAAAAGACGGATTGGTGGCCTTTGAACAGATGGGCGCATCTGGCGAGAACGTCGTCCAACTGCATCTGCTTGAGGAAGACGATCCACACATCGGGATCGCCGGCGTACTCCTCAGGATAGAAAACATTTATCGGAACCAGATGACGGTCCTCATCGTCCTGGGAGACGTAGACACCCCCCTGCTCCCTGATCCTCTCGACATTGGGCTTCCACGTGTCGACGAAATCCACGGTCCTCCCAGCCTCCTGCTGAAGAAGAACGCCGAATTGCGTGCCCATCCCACCGGCTCCGATAACCGCGTATCTCATATTCTCCCGACCTTTCTCTCGACTATCCGACAATTGACTTCACTCACTCCCGACGCGGCCGCCACGTCACCAGGCTTCGCCACGCGCGGCGGCGATTCTCTCCGAGGCCTCGGCGAGCACGGCGCTGGGAACGAGAAGGCTCAATCTCACGTGTCCCGCGCCCGTCGGCCCGAAATCCGATCCGGGGATGACGGCGACCTGAGCCTTGTGCAGCAGCCAATCGGAGAATTCGGCATCCGACCATCCATCCGGCACCCTCAACCACGCGAACAGACCTCCGCGAGCGGTTTCCAGATGAAGTCCCGCCGCCGACAGGCCGTCCCGGAGCGTCTCGTAGCGATGCCGGTACCGCTGGGCCAGCACGCGCACGGTCGACTGGTCGCTGTTCAGGCCAGCGGCGCCGGCATCCTGGACCATGGTGGTGACCAGAAGACTTGTCTGACGGTGGACGGCCTTGATGGCCTTCATGACCGTGGGCTCACCTACGACGAACCCACCACGCCATCCGGCAATCATGTACATCTTCGACAGGGAGCACAGTTCGATCGCCACGTCCTCGCTTCCCGGGACGCCCAACAAGCTCAGAGGCGGCGTCTCGTCGAATCCGATGCCGGCGTAGGCGAAGTCGTTGGCGACGACGAGATGATGGCGATGGGCGATGCGCACCGCCGTGGCGAACAGTTCCCTTGTCGCCGCCGCGCCCGTGGGATTGTTGGGATAGTTGAGGATCAGCAGCTTCGCCTCGTCCCATATCTCGTCGGGCACCGCATCAAGGTCGGGAAGGAAGTCATGGTCCGCGTCCGTGGGCACGACGTGGATGCGTCCTCCCGCGACAGCCGTCGACCCCTCGTACTGCGGATAGTAGGGTCCGACCAGAACGACGAGGTCCCCCTCGTCGATCAGGGCCTCGATGGTCACGCTGATGCCGACCGACGCCCCGCTGACGGCGAGGACCTGGGTCGCCGGGTCCAGATGGACGCCGTGTTCACGTCCGTACCAGCCCGCCACGGCATCAAGGAACGCAGGCTTGCCGTCGAAGGCCGGATACCGGAAATTGACGGGGTCGTGCGTGGCCTCGATCGCAGCCTCGACCATGAACCTCGGAGGCTCACCGTCGGGATTGCCTTTGCTCAGATCGATGACATCGAGGCCTCCGGCGACCGCGGCGGCCACGCGGGCGTCCGCGGCGGCGAAGGGGTTCGACGGAATATGGCCGACCCGAGCCGCGATCAGCGAGGAGACCCTCCGTCCTCCGTTGCCCTCCGAAGCGCAAGCGCATCGCCCTCGTGCCGATTCATCCTCAGCCATCATCTCTCCCGTCCGCTCATGGTCATGCTAGGAACGTCCCTCGCGACGACTCCCCGAGACCATATACATTTTTTCTATGCCACGCTCATATCTTTATGCCATGCGCCATGCCAAGCCCATATCCTCATCCATGACATGCCTTTAGACTGGACATGCATGGCATATCACACTCAATGGTTGGAGATCACTATGGCAGACAGCGCTATGGCAAACACCTCATCAGACACCATGACCGACGGACCCGTCGCCATCGCCATTCTGGGGGCCGGCCGCATAGCCCATTCGATGGCCGCGACCATTAGGACGATGATGGCCGATCCGCGCTATTCGGACCTCGTGTCTCTGTACGCCGTCGCCTCGCGCGACGGCGGCCGCGCGCGCGAGTTCGCAGACCGGCACTCCATCCCCGTCTCCTACGGCTCCTATGACGAGCTTCTGGCGGATCCCCGCGTCGATCTGGTCTACATCGCCACGCCCCACAGCCTCCATTCGGAGCAGTCCATCATGTGCATGAGGGCGGGAAAGGGCGTTCTGGTGGAGAAGGCCTTCACCGTCAACGCCGATCAGGCCCGGAACGTGATCGCCGTGTCACGGGAGACCGGCATGACCTGCGTGGAGGCGATCTGGACACGCTTCATGCCGTCGCGGCGCATCATCGATGACGTCATCTCGTCGGGCGCGATCGGCGAGATCCAGTCCATCGAGGCCAATCTGGGATATCCCACGACGGGCAAGGCGCGGCTGACCGATCCCCGGCTCGCAGGCGGCGCTCTGCTGGATGTGGGCGTCTACCCGCTGAACTTCATCGACATGGTGATGGAAGGGCGTCCGGCGGCCCGGATCGACACGACGATGTCCGCATACCGCACCGGTGTGGACGCGCAGAACTCCATGACCCTGTGGTACGAGGACGGGACCATGGCCGTGGCCACCAGCTCGATGACCTCGGTGACGGATCGGATCGGATCGATCCGCGGCACGGACGGCTATATCCTCTGCCGCAACATCAACAACGTCGAATCGGTCGAGGTCTTCGACGGATCTCATCAGCTTGTGGACACGCACGAGATTCCCGCCCAGCTGACCGGATACGAGTACGAGGTCGCCGCCACCGCGACGGCTCTGCGCGCTCATGCGACCGAATGCCCCGAGATGCCCCATGCGGACACCCTGCGCATGATGGAGCTGATGGACCGTATCCGCGGCGAATGGGGACTGCGCTACCCCTGTGAGTGAAGCCCACTTACGGCTTCATCGGGCCCCTACCGCACCGCCGCATCTTACGACAGCGCCACCATCTCTCCCACAGGGGCGTCACCTCTCTACAGCATCACCTCGAGCCGGCTTTCGGCGTCCTCCCGGACGCGACTGACGGAGATGCGAGGACCAATCTGCTCGCGAAGCTGTCCGACATGCGAGATGATGCCGACGTCGCGGGTCCTCGCGATGCCTCGCAGCACCTCCATGACCTCGTCGAGATAGTCCTGCGACAGCGTTCCGAAGCCCTCGTCGACGAACAGCGTGTCCATCGCCGCACCCCCCGCCTCGGCCCGGATGACGTCGGCAAGCGCCAGGGCCAGCGCCAGCGAGACGAAGAAGGTCTCCCCTCCGGACAGCGTGGACGGTTCGCAGGTCGTGTCGCTACGGCGGTCGTACACCTCGATGGGCAGGCCCGTCCGCCCGCCGGCACGGCCCTCGTGGTCGCCGAGTCGCAGCTCGTACACGCCGTCGTGGATGTCGCGCAGCAGGTCGTTGGTCCTGTCGAGCACGTCGCGGAAGCGTTCGGTGACGGCATAGGTGACCAGGGTGATGCGCTGGCCCTCGGCGTTGGGCGTGCTCCCGCAGGCGAGCAGGGCCATGTCCCGGATGGGCAGGAACGAGGCCATCGCGTCGCTGAAGGCCGACGCCGCCGCCGTTGCCCGGATGCCGCACTCCCTGCGCTGCTGTTCGAGATTCTCGGCGGTCTCCACGGCACGCAGGGCCAGGTCGCGCCTCGCCTGCGCATCGGACACCTGGTCGGCGAGCGTCGTGAGGTCGAGGGAGGCGAGAGCGTCGTCGTCAAAGACCGAACCGCCATCGGATTCCGCGCCATGCATGGCGTCCTGCGCCACGGCGTCCTGCTTAACGGCGTCCTGCGTCGCCTTGCGCGCTGCGACGAGGTCGGTCACGACGGCCTCGTCCTCGGGGCCCAGATCCGCCCGCCGTTTCTCCAGCATCTGGTCCGCGGAGTCCACGGCGGAGTCCGCCGCGGCGGCCTTCTGCCGGTGCGCTTCGATGCGATGGCGGCGATCCCTGATCCGACCGGAGTTCAGCACGGCCGCCAGAATGGCATCGAGATCGGCGAATCCGCTCGCCTTCAGAGCATCGGCGGTCTCCAGCGTCTCCTTGTCCACGCGGCCGGAGAC
>NZ_CASEXV010000079.1 GCF_949292005.1 uncultured Bifidobacterium sp.
CACGGCGATGGTACTGCACTCGATAGGGTGTGGGAGAGTAGCTCGCCGCCGCATCATCTGATCGGACCCCGGTCGAGCCGTGTGGCTCCCGGGGTCCTTCCATATCCGGGCGCGGCGTCCCGGCGGACCCACGGACGGGACGCACGCCGGGAACGACGGCTCCAAAACCCGCGGTGATTCTTTTCGTTTAGGCTGCTTCCTGATCTTTGGCGCAGTGCCTCTATCTTTCCTACAAGCATCGGTTCTACAAGCATCGGGCAGATTGCCATGGCCGATGACCACGCCGCCAGCAGAGATTCACATCTTCATGATGTTCAGATTGTGAAGACGTTTAGATTGTGAAGTGCTGCTGACTCCCGATACCCCGCGTCCCGATTCATCCAGATTCTTAGATCTCGAGGTTCGCATTATCTATGACGTTCTTCTGACGTCCCGTTGTCCCGTTGGTTTTTATGTGTCGAACAGATGAGGTCATGTCAGGAAGACGCTGTTGAACGCCGGGTAGCCCCATTGGATGGCTGTCCAAAGGTGATATTCGGCAAGTGTCAGGAGCAGGGAGAGGGAAGCGTTCTTGCTTAAGCGTCGCGTGGTCTTCGTCGCTGTGGTTGACGACGATGTTGCGGTTGCGGTTGCGGTTGCGGCGAGCGTCTTCGTTATGGATCGCGCGCAGTCCATCTCCACAACAGCGGCTGTGGGCGTGAGGAGGCCGGTCGCCTGATCCTGTGTGGAGTCTGGGTTGGAAATAAGGGAAGTGACGTCATATACCTGCTGCCGTAGATCTGTCGATCCGGTGGCCGCGGACATCAGGCGTGCCGCTGTGGCTCGTCGTGTGTCGCTGGATGAGAGTGAGGCGTGCTCTCCGCCCCGTGCGGCAAGAACCTCAAGAGCAAATCCGGCTTTGTCCTCGGCGAGAGCCATTGATGCCAGGGATTTGGCGTCGAAACGAAGTTTCGACAATGAGTCGACATCCACGGAGGGAGTTATGTCCGTGGTCCACCCCCATTGCTGGGCCGTCTGCACGATCATCCTCTCGCGTACGGAATTGATCAGGGACTGTGGAATCCGGGCGGGGCATTGCCGCGCCACTGTGATCCAGGACGTCACGGCGGCTTGCGCCAGAAGAGCCTTCTCCAAGAGAAGCCTGGATGACTGCGACATCGATGTTGTTCTGGCGGCCGACGAAACAAGTCCATCGCAGCGTGATGCGACCGATGTAGATGATGGTGCCATGCTGATGCGTGGGGCTGAACATGCCGCCATAGTCATCGACATGGCAAGCGATACCGCAAGAAACGCCGAACCGCGACGCCATCCGTCAAGAAGTCTCCGTGTGTCCGGTGTCTGCATGGCCACCTACAATAGACCTGATTGTGACTTTTGGGCGACACGCGTCCGTTGATAACTTCACAGGAGGGCTTGCGGCATGGAATTGGATTTGAAGGGAATTCATCAGGTTGCGGCCGATCAGGGCATCGATGCCCAGGCCGTTGATGATGCCCTTGCCGAAGCTCTGATGTTGGCGTATGCCAAATCTGGACATACCGCAAAGCATATTCGCGTCGATCTTGACGAGAGAGCGGGTATGGTCACCATCTGGGCTAGGGATGAGAAACCCGGCGATGCGACGGAGGAGAATCCGCATCCGGTTCCGGTGCTTGGCGAGGAATATGATGACACCCCCCACGACTTTGGCCGTCTGGCCGCTTCAACCGCACGGCAGGTTATTTCCCAGCTTTTCCGTCAGGCTGAGGACGAGCGTATTTTTGGTGCGTTCTCAGGGCAAAAAGGCAATCTGGTCATGGGTGTCGTCCAGCAGGACGTGAAGGATCCGACGAACGTGCACGTCGCGGTCGGAGACGTTGAGGCGATTCTGCCGCGTCGGGAGCAGGTCCCCGGTGAGCGCTATCGCCATGGCGAGCGAATTCGCGTTTATGTGGTGAATGTCGCCAGGGGCCTTCGGGGACCGGAGATCATCGTGTCTCGTTCCCATCCGGAGCTTGTACGCCGTCTGTTCGAGAGGGAGGTTCCCGAGCTTGTTTCGGGGGCCGTGTCGATTATGGCGATCGCACGTGAGGCCGGGGCGAGGACCAAAGTTGCGGTTCGGGCAAACACGACGGGAGTCAATCCCAAAGGCGCCTTGATTGGCCCAGGCGGCGCTCGAGTGAGGGCCGTCATGGAGAATCTCGGCTCTGAGAAGATCGATATCGTCGATTGGTCCACCGATCCCGCGTCCTTCATATCCGCGGCATTGTCGCCGGCGCAGACGACGTCGGTGCATATCGTCAGCGAGAAGAACAAAACCGCTGTCGCATTCATCCATGACAGTCAGTTGTCTCTTGCCATCGGCAAGGAAGGACAGAACGCACGGCTTGCCGCGAAACTCACAGGATGGCGGATTGGTATCGAATCGGAGGAGGCAAGAGCGGCGAAGGCCGCGCAGGCCACACTCGATCCGGATTCGTCGGAGGATGAATCGGCGGACAAAACGGACTGACTCTGTTCAATCCAGTATCACGAGTATGCTGTGTCAAGGCAACCGATCACGCGCGTCCGAATAGTCGCGCGGTTGGACGGAACGAGGTAAAGCAATCATGGTCGCACGATGAGACAGGATAGGCTCGCCGTCATCATACAGTGACCGCGCGGATTCAGTACGCGTGGCCACGGAATAAGGAGAACACTGAGTGGCAAAACAGCGCGTATATGAACTGGCCAAAGATCTTGGCGTGGACAGCAAGACGGTCCTTGAGAAGCTTAAGGACATGGGCGAGTTCGTCAAATCCGCGTCCTCCACGGTGGAGGCGCCTGTGGTGCGCAGGCTCAAGGAATCTTTCACGCAATCGTCGGGGGCATCCGAAAAGAAGCCATCGTCGCAGACGAATAGACCACGGCCGACAGCAGGCAGACCCACGCCGTCACCGACAGCGGCCCATCAGAACACCCATCAGAACGACGGCGCCGGTGATTCACCGCGTCCCGCCACCCACCACACGGCATCATCCATGTCCGCTCCGGTTCCCGGTCCAGCGCATCCCCATGGACGGGCAACGTCATCCCATGGATCCGCAGGAAATTCATCGGACAGACGGCAGGGCCAACGTGATCGTGCCGCGCGTCCCAATGGTGGTGCGCAGCATCCGCGTTCGCAGGGGCCTCGCGATGGAGGCCGAGCGAATATCTCGACCCCGCATTCGCCGCGTCCCAATGGAGGAGCGGACCAGAAGCCGACTCAGCATCCGCATGCCGCGCCAGGGCCTCGCCCCGGCAATAATCCTTTCAGTCGAAAGCAGGGGATGCATACCCCGACTCCGAGTGATATTCCAAGGCCGCATCCCATGGCCAGACCCACGGTGGACAACGGACATGGACGCCCGGGTCGTAATGGCGCATCAAGGGGCGGTTTCCGTGGTCGTCCAGGGCAAGGGTCGACAGGTGCGCGTCCCAGTCAGTGGGGGCAGCATCGTCCTGGCCAAGGTGGTCAGAGCGCCGGTGCGGGGCATTCCGCAGGTGGACGTTTCGGAGGCAGTGGCTTCCAAGGCAATAGTGGTGGCTCGACCCCAACAGGAGGTCCTTCACGTGGCCGTGGACGTGGCGGTGCCGCAGGCGCTTTCGGTCGGCAGGGAGGGAAATCCTCTAAGTCGAGAAAGAACCGTCTTCAGAAAAGGCATGAGTTCCAGGAGATCAAGGCCCCGGTTATCGGCGGAGTCAGGGTTCCCTCAGGCAATGGGCAGACCATACGCCTGAGACAGGGATCCACATTGTCCGATTTGGCGGAGAAGATCAACGTCAATCCCGCGGCCCTTGTCACCGTCCTCTTCCACTTGGGAGAGATGGCCACCGCGACCCAGTCGCTGGATGAGGCAACCTTCCAGATCCTTGGACAGGAGATCGGCTGGAACATCCAGACCGTGTCCGCCGAGGAGGAGGACAAGGAGCTGCTGCAGCAGTTCGACATCGACCTTGATGATGAGCGTGAACACAACGACGACGAGCTTCGTCCACGTCCTCCGGTCGTCACCGTCATGGGCCATGTCGACCATGGAAAAACGCGTCTTTTGGACACGATTCGCCAGACGAACGTTGTCTCGCGTGAGGCCGGCGGCATCACGCAGCGCATTGGCGCCTATCAGGTGACGGTCAATCTGGAGGGCGACAAGCGAAAGATCACTTTCCTCGACACTCCTGGACATGAGGCGTTCACGGCCATGAGGGCGCGTGGAGCCGAGCTCACCGACGTGGCCATTTTGGTGGTCGCGGCCGACGATGGCGTTATGCCCCAGACGGTTGAGGCGATTAACCACGCTCAGGCGGCGCATGTGCCCATCGTCGTCGCGGTGAACAAGATCGATGTTCCCGGAGCCAATCCCGAGAAGGTCAGAGGACAGCTCACCGAATTCGGTCTGGTTCCCGAAGAGTACGGCGGCGACACCATGTTCGTCGACATCTCCGCGAAGCTGGGCACCAACGTGAACAAGTTGCTGGAGGCTGTTCTTCTCACCGCGGATGCCGATCTGGATCTCCGCGCGAATCCCTCCATGGACGCCCGCGGAGCGACGATCGAGGCGCGTCTGGATAAGGGGCGCGGCGCGGTTGCCACGGTTCTGGTCCAGTCGGGCACCCTATACGTCGGAGACGCGATCGTGGCGGGAACATCCTATGGACGTGTCCGTGCGATGCTTGATGAGAACGGTCGTCAGATGAAGGAGGCCGCTCCATCCACTCCGGTCCAGGTTCTTGGTCTGACCTCGGTACCCACCGCGGGAGACCTCTTCCTTGTGGCCCCGGATGACCGCACCGCGCGTCAGATCGCCGAGAAGCGTCAGGCGACCGAGCGTGCAGCCCAGCTGGCAAAGCGCCGCAAGGTTGTGTCTTTGGAAAGCCTGAAGGAGCAGTTCGCCAAGTCCGAGGTCGACATGCTCAACATCGTCATCAAGGGCGATTCCTCGGGATCCGTGGAGGCGTTGGAGGACTCGTTGATGAAGATCGACGTGTCCGACGAGGTCGGAATCCAGGTCATCCATCGCGGTGTCGGTGCCATCACCCAGAACGATGTCAACCTTGCGACCGTGGACAAGGCCGTCATCATCGGCTTCAATGTCCGCCCCAACCGTCAGGTCGCCGATCTGGCCGACAGGGAGGGCGTCGAGATCAAGTACTACTCGATCATCTACAAGGCGATTGAGGACATCGAGGCCTCGCTCAAAGGCATGCTCAAGCCGGAATACGAGGAGGTCACCACCTCGCACAGCGAGATCCGGGAGATTTTCCGGTCCTCCAAGTTCGGGAACATCGCCGGAGTCATGGTTCAGGATGGCGAGGTCAGGCGTGGAACCAAGTGCCGCATCCTGCGCAACGGTGTGGCAACGGTCAACGATCTCGAGATCTCCTCGCTTCGTCGTTTCAAGGATGATGTGCAGTCCGTCAAGGAGGGCTTCGAGGCCGGGATCAATCTGGGAAGCTTCAACGACATCCAGATAGGGGATGTCATCGAAACCTTCGAGATGCAGCAGATCGAACGCAAGCAGTAGCGCCCGCGAGTCCATCGTCGTGCGTCATGTCCCCGGACGGCGGCTGTTGCCGTCGCCCGGGGACTCTATCTGAGGAGGTCCATCAACATGGCCGGAAGCAATCCCCGTGCCGCCAGAGTCGCGGCTCTCATCAAGCGCGTCATCGCGGAATCCGTCGAGTTTCATCTTCATGACGAGCGTCTTGCGAATGTGACGATCACGGATGTGCGCGTGACCAATGATCTGCAGATAGCGAAGGTGTATTGGACCCAGCTGGGAACCGACGGCAAGGAGCGTGGCGAACGTGACCGCGCCCAGAAGGCGTTGCGGCAGGCCGCTGGACGGCTCCGCTCCCATGTCGGAGCCAAGGCGGGACTTCGTCTGACTCCACAGTTAAGGTTCATCTACGACAAGGTGCCGCAAGAGGCGCACGAGATCGAGGACATTCTGTCGGTTGCAAGACATAGGGACGCCGAGCTGGAGAAGACCAGATCGACGGCCTCCTACGCGGGAGAGTCCAATCCATATCGACATGACGATGAGCCCGATAATGATCAGGACGGCTTCGGCCAGGACGGTGTGGACGACGATGACGACGATTCCGACACGGACGATTTCGACGAATGAACGGAGCGGAAGGTGGATCGGCGGGACTCGAATCGGGCATCGTGCTGGTTGACAAGCCGCGAGGAGTCACCAGTCATGATGTCGTTTCCGCCCTTCGCTCGGTGATGGGAACACGTCAAGTGGGACATGGAGGAACGCTCGACCCACTGGCTACGGGGTTGCTGATTGTGGGCTTCGGCAAGGCGACACGTCTGCTCAGCTACGTCATCGGATCCGCGAAGACCTATGAGGCCACCATCCGTCTTGGTGTGGCGACCACGACGGATGACCTCGAGGGCGAGCGTATGGATCTTGGCCCAGCGCGGCGTGATGTGGAAACCATCACACGTGACGAGTTGATCGGTCTGGTGTCCCGAAGCTATGTCGGCGAGATTCAGCAGGTTCCCAGCAGGTATTCCGCCGTGCGGATCGATGGACGTCATGCGTATGAACTGGCAAGAAAGGGCACCGATTTCACCATCGAACCGCGGACGGTCACCATTCATCGCTTCGACGTGGGAGGATGCCGAAGGTCGACCGCGTGTTTTGAGGAGGGCGCGAGCGCGGTGGACGTTCTGGATGTGGACGTTCGGATCACGTGCTCCAGCGGCACCTACATACGCTCGATCGCGCGCGATATGGGCCAGGATCTGGCAGTGGGGGGACATTTGACGGCGCTGCGACGCGTGAGCGTCGGCGAGTTCGATGTCGCCGACGCTCACACGGAGAGGGCGCGTGCCGTGGAACGTACGATCACTCGCAGGGATGGCTCGCGCAGAACGGTTTTGTCGGCTCGCTTCGACGATCCTGAGACCGTGCGCGGCCATGCCATAAGCATGAGCGATGCCGCGCGCAAGGTTCTTCCGGTCGTGTCGATAAGTTCCGATGATGCTGAGCGGTTGCGGTACGGCAAGCGCATCGACATCGCCGTGAGGGGATCGACTGCCGCCATTCATACAGGTGGTTCCGGATCCGATACGGTGGATGACCTTGTGGCAATCATCGAACCGTCCGGGGCGCGGGAGTCACGCCCGACCGTGGTTTTCCCGGATCGTGGCTGATGGCCTGAGCGGGATTCGAAGGAATGGGAGGATTATGATCGTCACCAGACTGGAGCCGGACTCCAAAGGCGATGTCGAATGGCCGGTGATCAGCCGCGATAGGCGCTCGGTGCTCACCGTCGGTGTTTTCGACGGAATGCATAGTGGCCATCGGGCGGTTGTCAAGCGCTTGGTGGAGAAGGCGCATGAGTTGTCATGCCTGTCGATTGTCGTGATGTTCGATCCTCGTCCGGGGTTTGTCCATTCATATGCGAAGGCGCATGATGGACGGGATCCGGAAGTCGGATACGTGGATGGGGATCTGGTCACCTCATTGGATCAACGCTTGGCGGTCCTCCGTGACTACGGCGTCGATCATGTCCTTGTGGTGAGATACACCGTGGCGTTCTCGTCCAAGTCCTACGTGTTCTTTTTGGGACAGATGGTCGGGCGTCTGGGAATGCGACGGCTTGTGTTGGGTTCGGACGCGGTTATGGGATCGAACCGTGCTGGAACGGTCGCGTCGATAGCCGATCTCGCCGCATCCACGGGGGTGTTCGAACTGGATGTCGTGGATGATCGTGGTCCCGGGTATGTCCGGATCCCACGCGATGTGGTGGAGCCGCGTTGGACATCCTCGGGAGAGCCCCGGGATCCCACTGCGGGTATGACCAGGGCGGAGCTCAGAGCATGGAGCAAAATCCACCAGGCTCGGAGGGTCCGGGTATGGAGCTCGACGAACGTGCGGTACCTTCTTTCACAGGGAAGGGTCCGCGAGGCCAACGACATCCTTGGTTCCGCGCATGGCGTGGAATCCACCATCGTCCATGGTGAGCGGCGTGGACGCACTCTGGGATTCCCCACCGCGAATCTTTCCGATGATGTTGATGGCTATATTCCGGCCGATGGCGTGTATGCCGGCTGGATAATCGATTATGGACCGGCCGGTGACGCGAATGGAGCGGAGGGGGACGACATCTCGCAAGGCTCCGGAACACGCATGGGCGAACGCCGGTGGCCCGCTGCCATATCGATCGGAACGAAGCCGACATACAGCGAGAAGACTGGGATCCATTCGCGTGCTCTTGAGGTGTACGCGATCACGGATGAGTGGGTGGACCTCTACGACCACCGCGTGAGGGTCGAGTTTCTCGAGTATCTCCGACCCCAGATCCGTTTCGACTCCTCGGATGATCTGATAGCGGAGATGCGACGGAACGTTGTGCAGACACTTGAGGTCACGCGGGCCGATCACGATGCGTCGGCGAAGGATTCCGCGAAGGGGCAGGCTGTCTGATCTACCGTAGTTCGAGCGCGTCCAAGGCGTCGCCGAGTGTGGACACCTCGACAAGGCGTATGCTCGTCGACGAGTCGGTTCCGCCTGCGGAGGAGCCTCCACGGCCACGGGGCACGATGGCGGTGGAGAATCCCAGTCTGGAGGCTTCGGAGATGCGGTGGGACAGCCGCGGGACCGGCCTGACCTGACCGGTCAGCGAGATTTCTCCGATGGCGCACGTGGTTCGTCGCAGAGGCTTGCCTGATGCCGCGCTCGCGAGAGCGGCGATAATCGCGAGATCGCATGAGGGCTCCTTCGCGACACCCCCTGCGATTGTGGACACATAGAGATCGCGATCCAACAGATTGACGCGGCCATGCCGGTACAGAACCGCGGTGAGCATGGCTATCCGATTGGGATCAACCCCGTTCGTGGCGCGCCGCGGCGTGGGAAGCACGGATGACGTCACCAGCGCCTGAATCTCGATGGGCAGGCTTCGGTGCCCATCAATGGTGAAGGTCACGCACGCGCCGTCGGTGGGAACGTCTGAAGGGGAGAGGAAAAGCCCCGCGGGATCGGTCACTTCGGCGATTCCCTCTCCCGCCATGTCGAAGCATCCAACCTCATCGGTGGGGCCGAAACGGTTCTTGACCGCGCGAAGAAGTCGAAGTGCCGTCTGCGACTCGCCTTCGAACTGGCAGACGACGTCCACCAGATGCTCCAAGGTGCGTGGCCCCGCGACGGATCCATCCTTTGTGACATGCCCGACGAGGAGAAGAGGACAGTCCAGCGTCTTCGCTGCCTCGACAAGGGCGCCAGTGACGGCCCGCACCTGGGATGATCCGCCTGGGACACCGTCGATGTCCGACGAGGAAACCGTCTGCACCGAATCGATGATGGCAAGCATGGGGCGCGTGGTCCTGAGAACGGTCAACGCCGTCGAGACGTCCGTCGTCGAGGAGAGCAACAGATTGGGGGTCTCCGCGCCCACACGCGATGCCCTCATGCGAATCTGGGCCAATGATTCCTCGCCCGACACATAGAGAACCGCGGAGTCGGGATTTCTGGCCGCTATGGTGGCGGCGGTCTCCAGAAGAAGCGTGGATTTCCCTATACCCGGTTCACCTGCCACAAGGACTACCGATCCGGGAACGATTCCTCCGCCGAGAACGCGGTCGAACTCATGGAAACCTGTGGGTATGCGCAGCGACTGCCGCAGGTCGACATCGGTGATGGGGGTTGGGGCGACAATGTCCCGCGCCGTGCCCGGCCGTGAGGAATCACGGCGTGACGCGCCGGGGATGGGAGGCGCCTCCCGGAATTCCTCCACGGTTCCCCATTGGCCGCATTCGGGGCACCGTCCGTACCATTTCGGACCGCTCCACCCGCATTCTGAGCACAGGAACTGCGTCGTTTTGGCCATACCGATAAACGGTAGACGATTTTGGCGACAAAGCTTTTTCCTTGTCGCGTATGCGTATGGATGTTTGCACACGGCAGGTCAGGTGATTGTGCAAGAATGAGGTCCATGTCGAGTACTCGAGCATCCTCTTCCCATGCCAAATTGACCGTCGCGGTGGCCATCGCCGCCTTGGTGGTTGTCGTTGCCGTGCTATCCGCGTTCGTGTGGCCCGGGTGGGCTCTGGGCGGATCAGGGTCGAGTGCGTCATCCTCGACCGCTTCGGCGTCATCCTCGTCCGGGAAAAGCACATCGACGGAGGCGTCGACGCCCACCATCTCCGCGTCGGCCCTTCCCGCGGACTCCACAAGCCTTCTCAAGGCCATGCCGGACAGCGTGCTGAACTATGCGCGGACCGAAGCCTCGCCCAGTGCGACATGGACGTCGGCGTCGCCTTTGGAGGAATACACGTTGACGTATTCCACGGGCAAGGACTCCCTTAACGTCACGATGATCGTCGCCCAGTGGTCCACGTCCGACTCCGCGAAGTCGCAGTACACCTCGCTGACATCCGCGCAGACGGGCAAGACCATCGCGGAAGGATCGATTAAGGTTTCCGGATCATCGACGGGAAGCTATGTGGTCAAACAGGATTCGTCGGATTCGAAGCAGGCCATAGCCATCTGGCAGAACGACACCGCCGTGTTCCAGGTCACGGGTTTGAGGGCGTCCGTCCTGAGGTTCTATCAGAAGTTCCCGATGTAGGTTCCGGACAAGACGTTCCGTCTATCGTGGGGAACGCCATTCACACTAGTCCCCGTGCGCGTGTATTATTGGGCAAGTTGCAGTCTTTCGAATAGGAATGGAGGCTTCCGATGGGTTCGGTCATCAAGAAGCGTCGCAAGCGTATGAGCAAGAAGAAGCATCGCAAATTGCTGCGTAAGACCCGTCACCAGCGCAAGTAGTAGTGACGGTCGGTCCTCAAGGGATGCTCGTGCGTAAAGCGATGACGCGGAACCGGAGGATGATGAAGTAAGGCGCGGTTGTTTGTCAATCGTCGTGGATAAGAGGTGCGTTGCTGTGTCGGCATTGGTCCGGCATGGTGGCGCGCCTCTTGTGTATGCCGCCTTACGCATTACCGCTGTTTGCTTACGCCACCGCTGTTTGCATGCGTCCGTATGACATTGGCGGTGTACGCATTCCCGGAGTCCCGGACCCGAGTCCGGCAGTCCCATGGATGGCGTGTTGTGTGCGTTTGCGAAAGACGTATCCCCGTCGCTGGCCGATGCCTTATGACGGGGATGTGGCGGTGCGGATGCCACCGCGGATTGTTCCGGGGCTCCTATCTTCTTCCGCCTCGCCTATTTCTTTTGGCTGTTTTTGAAGGGGTTCACCAATGTCCGGGGTCCTTGTGGATCTCCTACTATGACCGTGTCCACCATGTTCAGGAACAGCCCATGCTCGACCACGCCAACGGTGGTGATAAGGTCCTCAGCGAGTTCCTGGGGCTTGTCGATTCGGCCAAGATGAAGATCGACGACGAAGTTGTTCTCGTCGGTCCGAACTTCGACCCCGTTCGCGTCCTTGCGGAGCGTCGGCTTGTATCCGCGTGTCTCGAAACGCCGGATGACGTGTCCGGCGCCGAAGGGAATCACCTCGACGGGAAGCGGGAACCGCCCGATCGTGTCGACGACTTTGGACTGGTCGACAATCCAGACCACGCGATTCGAATTGGTGGCGACGATCTTCTCCCAGAGCAGCGCCGCGCCACCTCCTTTGATTCCGTTGAAGTTGGCGTCGACCTCATCTGCGCCGTCGATCGTCACGTCGATGTGGTCGACATCGTCGATGTCGACAATGCGAATGCCGTACAATTCGGCCTGCTCTTGGGTGCGGCGTGATGTGGTGACTCCGGTGAACGACAGCCCCTCCTCCTTCACCCTTCTCCCGAGCTCATCGACCAGGAAGCGAACGGTAGACCCCGTTCCCAATCCCGCCACCATGCCGTCGGTGACCAATGATGCCGCTTCGATTCCTGCGGCCTTCTTCAAAGCGTCCTGCTGTGCCTTGTCCATCGTTCTCCTTAGTAGGTTTGATGTTCCGAAAGCGTAGGCGTTCCCGCGATACGTGCGATTACATCGAACGGAATCATTCTATGGTAGGGGGAGGGCAGATCATGGCGTGGTGACGGAGATGACGAAGGGCTCGTTCTCCACGATCATCGTGCCGTCTCCCTGCACAAGCCCGTCGATTCGCACGATTCCATGGATGCGCCGAGGTCTGCCGTCGAAGCTGGGACTGCTCTGCGGCGGAGGAGAGAAACGCAGCCTTCCGGACACCGTTAATCTCGCCGATTGCTCCGCGGCCGACGGCATGTCATGCGATGCGTCGACATCGGACATATCTGCTGGATCGTCCACGTCAGTCGTGTCGTTGTTGCTGTCGGTGTCGGTGGTATCGGCGATACCGGTCATGCCGGCATCCCGCGCATCGTTTTCGGTTGCGGGAGGATTCGGTGATGGCCGATCCTCGGGGTCCGACGCGGTGTCGTCTACTCGACCCAGATGATAGTCATGTGTGGTAATCGATCCATCGAGCAGCATGCGGGCATCAGAGGGAATCGACAGTCCCTTCGCATAGTCCGAGGACATCAACGCCTGCCAGCCCTCCTTGGGGAGATAACCATCCCGTGAGCCGTCGCGGCAATCCGAGGCGAAGGTGCGCGCCAGATCATCGACCATCTCGTTGCCTGCGTTTCCGGCATGCCCTTTAACCCAGGTGAATCTGACCGTCCCCGGACGTCGTGAAATCTCGGCGTCGATGGCCTTGATGAGGGCGTCGTTTTTGACGGGCTTCCCCTGCTTGTTGCGCCATCCGTTGCGCTTCCATCCTTTGACCCATGTGGTCGAGCAGTTGATCGCGTACTGTGAGTCCGTTTCGATGATCAGGGGTTCGTTGCCAGGGTGGGCCCGCAACGCCTCCAGCACGGCGCAGAGCTCCCCTATCTGGTTGGTGCCGTTCGTGGCGCCGCCGGCATCATGGTTGGAGGGATGGTTATGGCCGGAATCGTTTTCTGAACGCTGATGGTCGGCCCACGCCCATCCCATGGGACCATGCGGATTGGCCAATGCCGATCCATCGGTTGATACGGTGATGGTCACTGATGTCTCCAATTTCTAGAGGTGACGTGATGCGCGGCTCGAAGATACCACTGCGCCGTTCGTCTGCTGGATTGACGCGCGCATCGTGGTATCGCCGATCGTGATGCCGCAATCATTGCGCGAGCGATAACGGAACGCCGGCATCTTCCGTGGAAACAATGCCGGCGTTGGATTCGACAAGGGCGACAGCCCCGTGGTGACCGCTCAGGTTCCGATCAGTCGGACAGCGCCTTGTCGACAACCTGCGTGGCCTCGTCAAGAACCTTGTCCAGAGCATCGGGGGAGACGAAGGACTCGGCGTAGACCTTGTAGATGTTCTCGGTTCCGGAAGGCCTGGCGGCGAACCAGTTGTTCCGTGTCGTCACCTTGAGGCCGCCGATCTTTGCGCCGTTTCCGGGTGCCTCGGTGAGCTTCGCGGTGATGTCCTCGCCGGCGAGCTGCGTGGCACTGACGTCGTCGCCGGTGAGCTGCGCGAATTTCTGCTTCTGCTCAAGCGTGGTCGGCGTGTCGATCCGGCGGTACCAGCTCTCTCCGAAGCGCGAGACCTGATCCTGGTGGAGCTGGGCCGGATTCTTGCCTGTCCGAGCGGTGATCTCGGCGGCGAGAAGATCGGGGATCAGGCCATCTTTGTCCGTCGTCCACACATGGCCGTCCTTGCGCAGGAAGCTCATTCCGGAGCTTTCCTCTCCGCCGAACGCGACCTCACCGGAGAACAGAGGGTCGACGAACCATTTGAATCCCACGGGAACCTCCACAAGACGCGCGCCGATGGATGCCGCCACGCGGTCGATGAGGCTCGACGAGACGAGGGTCTTTCCGATGCCCGCTTTGGCCGGCCACTGTGGACGGTTGCCCCCGAAAAGGTATTCCACGCAGACGGCGATGTAGTGGTTGGGGTTCATGACTCCCCAGTTGGGGCACACGATGCCGTGGCGGTCGGCGTCCGGATCGGTTCCCCCCACAAGGTCGTACTTATCCCAGGCCCCCGAGTTCAGGGAGTCCACAAGACCTTTCATGGCGTATGGAGAGCTTGGATCCATACGGATCTTGCCATCATGGTCGATGGTCATGAAGCTCCATGTGGGGTCGACCTGAGGTCGGACCACGTCGATGGACAGGCCGTATTTTTCATTCATCAACGGCCAATAGTTGACCGACGCTCCGCCCAGGGGGTCGATGCCGAGACGCACTCCGGAGGATCTGATGATATCGAAGTCGATGACGTTGGACAGATCGTCGACATAATGCTCACGGTAGTCGAAACGCTCCACCAGCTCGGATGCGATGGCCTTCTCGTATGGGATGCGTTTGATCGATGTGAATGAGCCGAGGAGCTCGTTCGCCCGGGCCGCTATCGCGTTGGTGGCCTCGGCGGGGGCCGGGCCGCCGGTCGGCGGATCGTATTTGAATCCGCCGTCCGTGGGCGGGTTGTGAGACGGCGTCACCACAATGCCATCGGCCAGATCAGCGCCTGAGAAGCGCTGGGATCCATCGGCGGCGCGGTTGTGGGTCAGAATTGCCTGCGACACGACAGGGGTGGGGACGAAGTCGTCGCGGGAGTCGATTCGCACTCGAACGCCATTTGCCACGAGCACCTCGATGGCGGTTTTGGTCGCCGGCTCTGACAGAGCGTGGGTGTCTCGCCCAAGATAAAGAGGACCCGTCACACCTTGGGATGACCGATATTCGGCGATTGCCTGGGTGATGGCCACGATGTGGGCCTCGTTGAACGAGGTTTTCAGCGACGATCCGCGGTGTCCCGAGGTGCCGAATATGACACGCTGCTCCGGGATGGTGGGGTCGGGAACCAGGTCGTAGTACTTGCCTATGACCTCGTCCACGTTGATCAGATCAGCAGGGGTGGCGGGAAGTCCCGCGTTATTTGCAACCATGCCTTTATTGTGCCACGGGACCGCGATAGGAATGTGACGATATGTGTATTTGTATTCGCATCATGGGCGAATCGCATGAATGAAAGAGGAGGTTTTGTGTATCCGGACCGTAATGGCTACAATCAGGGTGGATTCATTATTTGCAGGGTTGCAAGTTCGTTAAGGACGCAAAACCTGAGGCATTGCCGTGCCTCAGGTTTTTTTATTGCCCGCGCGACGAGGGAGCCGAGTGAATCCGGCATGATTCTAGGAGAAAGGGTAGTGAGATGTCCGAATCAACGCCATCGGAGATTATCTCCGCGGTCGGCGGACCGCAGAACATCAAAAGCCTCACGCACTGCGCCACGCGTCTGAGGTTCGAGTTGACCGACTCGCAGAAGGTCGATCAGCATCGTCTTGAGACGATGGATGGGGTGTTAGGGGCCGTACCCCAGTCAGGCAACAGATATCAGGTCGTCATAGGCGGCGCTGTCGCATCCATGTACGACGAGATCATGGCATTGCCCCAGATGAAGAAAATGGGAACGGCGCCCTCGGCGGCGTCAGGCGACGATGGCCGTTCCAATGCCGACGTCAAGGCCGCGGTTCGCGCCAAGGGTCGTGGCCATGTGGGCTGGCTCGACTCCTTCTTCGAGTATCTGTCCGATTCCTTCCGTCCCATTCTGGGTGTCCTGCTGGGTGCCTCGCTGATCATCGCACTTGTGAACCTGCTGATCTCTGTGAATGTCATCACCGGAGACGAGGCGAACACCAGCCTGATGTTCATCAAGGCGATATGGAAGGGCGTGTTCTACTTCCTTCCGATCATGATCGCCTACAACGCATCCAAGAAGCTCCGGGTTGACCCGTGGGTCGGCGCCACCATCATGGGCGCCCTCATGACTCCGCAATTCACCAGTCTGTCCGATGTCAAGGAGTGGAAGGGCGTGACCAGCTGCGTCACCAACGCGATACTGGGAACCAGCTCGTGCTCCACAAAGGTGTTCGGGCTGCCCATGCAGCTCAACGACTACAGCGGTAACGTATTCGTTCCGTTGCTGATGGTGGCGGTTCTCGCACTTGTCTATCACGGTCTGGAGAAGATCATTCCCGACAGCGTGCAACTGGTGTTCGTTCCGTTCCTTTCGATGATCATCGTCACAGTGCTCACCGCGTTCCTCATTGGGCCCATCGGAGTATGGGCAGGTAATGGCATCGGCGTTGGACTGGCATGGATGAACACGCACGCGCCGTTCATCTTCGCGATTCTCATCCCCATGCTCTACCCGTTCCTTGTACCGCTTGGACTCCATTGGCCATTGAACGCGCTGATGCTGATGAACATTCAGACATTGGGATACGACTTCATCCAGGGCCCCATGGGCGTTTGGAACTTCGCCTGCTTCGGGGCCACAGCCGGCGTGCTGGCGATCTCCATCAAGGAGCATGACGAGAAGATGCGCCAGATTTCCGTGGGCGCGCTCGCGGCGGGACTATTGGGCGGCGTGTCCGAGCCCAGCCTTTACGGCATCCATCTGCGGTACAAGCTGGTGTACAAGCGTATGCTCATCGGCTGCTTCGTCGGCGGCGTGGTCATCGCGGTCATGGGCTGGCTGTTCCCCTCGGTTATAGCGTCCGGAGCCACCGTCAAAGGAGTGACGACTACGGCGTTCGCATTCACGTCCCTGCTCACCATCCCCGTCTTCAACCAGATGTGGGTGTACGCCATTTCCATTGCGGTCGCGTTCTTCGTGTCGATGGCGTTGATCGTCGCGCTGGATTACCGCACGCCCGAGCAGAAGGCCGAGGCTCTGGCCGCCATCGCCGCTTCTGAGGGAGGATCGTCCGAGCCTGCTGCCGCTGCCGCCGGTTCGTCAACCGCCGCTCCAGCTGCGGCCTCAACGGACGCGGAGCCTACTACCGAGGTGAAGGCACCCATCGCCGGTCACGTCATTTCCTTGGACGACGCGGGGGATGCGGTGTTCGCATCCCGCGCTTTGGGGGAGGGCGTGGGGATACGGCCCATCGGATCCGATGTCGTCGCCCCGGTGTCGGGAGTCCTTCAGACCGTCGCCGAGACGGGCCACGCGTTCGGAATCAAAACCGACGACGGCGTGGAAGTTCTTGTGCACATCGGCATCGACACCGTCAAGATGAACGGCGAGGGATTCACGGTCGCGGTGTCGAACGGCCAGCGCGTACGGGTGGGAGACAAGTTGGCCACCGTCGACTTTGCTAAGGTTGAGAAAGCGGGGTACAGCACGACTACGCTGATGACAGTGCTCAACACAGCCGCGCTTGGTGGAGTCGTCCCCCGAACGGGGATTGACGTCAAGGCAGGGGATCCTGTTCTCGACGTGACGCGCTAGCCGACGTGGCCAAGGTCGGGGGAGAGGACATCGTGGAGATTCTTCGCGTGTTCAACAACAACGTTGTTCTGGCAATGGACGATGGACGCGAGGTGATCCTCACGGGCCGTGGTCTTGGGTATCATGCCAAGCCGGGGCAGACGGTGGACAGCACCAAGATCGTCCGCACATTCCTCCCCTCCGACGGCCGCGATCCCGACCATATCGCCGAGCATATAGCGGATATACCACCGGAGCTTATCCGTCTGGTGACCACGTCCATGACGAGGGTCGGTCTGTCTCGGCAATCCCGGGAGAGCCCCACCCTCGTGGTGGCGCTGGCAGACCACGTCGCCGGAGTACTCAAGCGCGTCAGCGTCGGAGGCGTGCCGATTGAATATCCGCTTGAGGCGGAGGTCAGGGCGCTGTACCCGGAGGAGTACGACAAAGCCCGGGAGCTCGTGGACGATCTGAACCTTTCCCTGAAGGACACGCTGCCGACGACCGAGACCGTCGCCTTCGCGCTGCATCTGGTTAACGCCGGATTCTCGACCGGCGATCTTTCGTACACCTATACGATGACAGGCGTCATACAGCAGATGCTCAGCGTCATCGAGCAGACCTACGATGTCGTCCTCGACCAGCGGAGCGTGAACGTCGCCAGATTCATCACGCATCTTCGATACCTTTTCGTGCGCATCCACCAGGGAAGACAGCTGGAGAAGGGGCCGGAGAAGATCATCGACTCCATACGCGAGTCCTATCCGGATCAGATGAGGTGCGCGGTCCGTGTCTCCAGGGTCGTCGAGCTGAGACTGGGGTCCAGCCTCACCGAGGATGAGATCGGCTATCTCGCGTTGCACATAGCAAGAGTCGTCGCGGACGCATCTGAGGCGTCTTAAGTCGAGCTTGAGACGAAACCCGACCGTCAATCGTCGACGGGATCGTCGTCATGCGGCCGTGTTTTCCGGGACCCTCACCATAAGCGACTGGCGTTCGACGGAAATCCCAATATGTCCGCTTTCGCCTATCATGTCTCCGTCGGCCTGCACTAACGCGGGTTTTTCAAGGACGATCTCCGCGCTGATTCCCTGGACCTGCTCGATGCTGGAGTTGGTCGAGAGCGGGCTCTGCTCGGCCTTGCCCGTGATCGTCTGATGGACGACATCCCCGAACAGGCTGGCCCAGCCAAGAAGTCCGCCGGATGTGTCGATGATCTCGAAGTCCAGAAGCCCATCGTCGAATGAGGCCTCAGGCATGAGCGAGAACATCGGGATCTCCCCGCAATTGCCGGCCAGCAATGTGCGGAATGTCAGATCATGGGTGGTGTGCGTCTCCCCGTTCTCGCCCACTATGGTGACGCGGCCATGATATTTGGGGGCAAAAAGGTTTTTGACTCCGCCAATAAAGTAGGCAAGCCAACTGATGTTCTTCTTGAGCTCGGGGTCGGTGTCGTCGATCATTAAAGCGTCGAATCCCATCCCCGCCACAATGAGGAATGCGTGCGCATGATCGTCGTCGCCATCGAGAAGAGTTATGCGTCCCACATCGATTTTGCGCGATCCATGGGATGTGGCGACCGTCAGAGCCGCGTCGACGTTATCGAGAGGTATGCCGAGATTCCGTGCCAAGAGATTGCCGGTTCCCGTTGGCACGATTCCCATCGCGTGTCCCGTTCCGGACATGGCGCTGGCCACCGTCCGCACTGTTCCGTCCCCGCCCACGGCGATGACCACGTCGGCTCCTTGAGCCAATGCCTCGCGGGCGCACACCCCTCCGTCCTTGTCCAATTCCGTTTCGATGATCATGAACTGTCCCAGATGATGCTCGTCGCAGTATCTCTCGATGTGCTCCCGGTTCTGCTTCGCCTCGGGTTTGGATGGATTGATGACGAAGGCGTACCGAACGCTGTCTCCACGTCGGCGCAGCAGTGAAAGAATCCTCCTGCGCTTCTGCCACAACCGAATGCCGACCACCGTCCCGATTGCCGCGATGGTGGCGAGCACCAGGACGAGAATGACGATTGGAGTCTGAGACATACGTCAATTGTGCCTGCAGGGCCGGCGTGGGATGCGGAGTACGGCATGACATTGACGAATTCTGCACGAAGCCCGGTCGGAGTATTCCAGGAGACAGCCGTGTCGAAAGTGTCGCCTTTCGGCATTAGGCTAAAACCATGCTTGATATTCAGTTCATACGCGATCATGCCGATATCGTCAGGGAATCACAGAGGAAGCGGGGGGAGTCCGTCGAGTTGGTCGACGAAGTGCTCCGTTCGGACGAGACGCGTCGATCGTCGCTGAAGAGCTTCGAGTCCGCGCGTTCACAGCAGAAGGAGATTGGGCGGCAGGTTGCCGCTGCCGCTCCAGAGCAGAAGGCGGCCCTGATCGCCCAGACCAAGGAGCTGTCGGCGCGTGTGGCCGAGTACAAGGCCTCCGCGGATGCGGCGGCGGAAGCATATACGACCGCCATGTGGAAACTGTCAAACGTCGTCGAACCCGAGGCTCCTGAGGGTGGCGAGGACGACTACGTCGTGGTGAAGAAGGTCGGGGATATCAGGGATTTCGCATCGGAGGGCTTCGAGCCGAAGGACCATCTCGCCTTGGGCGAGGGAGTGGCCGGAATCGACATGCGACGCGGAGTGAAGGTGTCGGGATCCCGCTTCTATTTCCTGCGCGGCGCAGTGGCCCGCCTGCAGATCGCGATGCTGACCATGGCTGTTGACCAGGCCGAGGAGAACGGTTTCACGCTCGCCATCACTCCGACGCTGGTTCGTCCCGAGGTCATGGCGGGAACCGGATTCCTCAATTCGCATGCCGACGAGATCTACCGTCTCCGCGAGCCCGACGAGCAGTATCTTGTCGGCACTTCCGAGGTGGCGCTCGCGGGAATGCACGAGAACGAGATTCTCGATCTGGGTAACGGTCCATTGAAGTACTGCGGATGGTCGAGCTGTTACAGGCGCGAGGCCGGGGCTGCGGGCAAGGACACGGCGGGAATCATCCGCGTCCATCAGTTCGACAAGGTGGAGATGTTCGTCTACTGCCGTCAGGAGGAGTCCAGGGACATGCACCAGCAGCTTCTGGGCATGGAGCAGAAGATGCTGGCCAAAGTGGAAGTGCCCTACCGCATCATCGACACGGCCGCGGGAGATCTGGGATCCTCGGCCGCGCGGAAATTCGACTGCGAGGCGTGGGTCCCCACCCAAGGGCGGTACCGTGAGCTCACGTCGACATCCAACTGCACGGAATATCAGGCACGACGCCTGAACATCCGCGAACGCACCGAGGACGGGTCGACGCGGGCGGTGTCCACCCTCAACGGGACCTTGGCCACGACGCGTTGGCTGGTGGCGATTCTGGAGAACCACCAGCAGAAGGATGGTTCGATCGAGGTACCACAGGCGATGAGGCCATATATGGGCGGTCGCGAGGTCATCGAGCCCACGGCGTGGGAGGCCTGACGACCATCCCCGCGGAATCTG
>NZ_CASEXV010000080.1 GCF_949292005.1 uncultured Bifidobacterium sp.
AGCGTGCGTGACGGCCGCGCGCCAAGATTGTCGGAATTCGAGATGAAGAGATACGACATGCCCTGCTTCTGCAGGATGTCCAGCAACCCCGACTCCCATATCGTCGCGAACAGGTCTCCATGTCCGGGAGGGCACCATTCGAGCTGACGATCTTTTTCGTACGAGACGGGAAGCCCTGTGTCCTCCACGATCCTTGGTTCCCGGTGCTGAATGATCTCGCATGGGATCGTGTCCTGAACGAAATAGCGGTTCCGTGATATCCGGCGCATCGTGTCCCGCGAGGTGCGGAAAGAGTTCATCAAGGTCAGGGGCAGTGGGACGTCGAGGCGGCGGCGCGCCATTACGACCTGTCCCAGAATGATGTCCAGGAATCGCATCTGACGTGCCTTGTGACGTCTGACGGGCAGCAGTGATTTGGCCTGCTCGAGTCCCATGGAGGTGCCAAGACCGCCGTTGAGCTTGAGGAAAGCCGTTCTGGAGAACGCCTCGACCGCCTTGTCGTGGTTGATCGTCTCGTAGACGTCATGAAAACTGGGAACGTGGACGAGTGGCTCCACGTCATCCTCGATGATCGTCGTCTCCTCGCCTCCGGCGCGCCAGATATCGTACATCCTCTTGAACTGGGCGATGGCGACATCCCCCATGGACGCGTCCCTCATCTTCTCCTCGGACACCTTGAACTCGTCCGCCATGTGGACTCCTCTCGTCTCCCGTGCCGGTTCGTTGGATGATCCAATCCATGCAGACTATCGGACGATCTCCCGTGAACATTCCACGGACCATATATGCAAATGACCGGCGGGAGAACGCCGGTCATATGGTGAAGTCGGGCCGGCGGGATTTGAACCCGCGACCCCTTGACCCCCAGTCAAGTGCGCTACCAAACTGCGCTACGGCCCGATGGTGCACCAAGCACCGAGAGGAGACGATAGCACACTCAGGCGGCCGCCTCAACCCGCCGCGCGTATCGTGTCGTTGACAAAACGGATGCGCCGGAGGGTCGGGACGGTCATCGCCGGCGTTTCTGCCGGACCGTGACGGAGATCTGCACAGGGCTGCCCTCGAAGCCGAACTTCTCGCGTAGGGACCTTTCGATGAAGCGCCGATAGCCATGCTCAAGAAACCCGGTGGCGAAGATGACGAAGCGTGGAGGACGGGTCGATGCCTGCGTGGCAAACAGGATGCGCGGCTGCTTCCCTCCACGTAGAGGGTGGGGATGGGCTGACTGGATCTGTCCGAGGAACGCGTTGAGCCTTCCTGTGGGAACGCGCTGGTCCCACGACCGCAGTGCCGCGCGCATGGCGTCGGCAAGCCGGTTCGTGTGCCATCCGGTTTTGGCGGAAAGATTCACCCGCCTGGCCCAGGTGACGCGGTCGAACTCCGTCTTCCAGAGCCGCTCGACGCGCTGCCTGACGAACTCGTCGGCCAGATCCCACTTGTTGAACACGAGCACCACCGCGCGCCCCGCATCAACGGCCTGGCTCATGACCTTGAGGTCCTGGTCGGATATCGGCTGGGACGCGTCGAACAGGACAAGAACCAGTTCCGCCCGCTCTATCGCCGCAGCGGTGCGCAGAGAGGAATAGTATTCCGCCCCGCTGAGCTTATGCTGCCGACGTCTGATGCCTGCGGTGTCGATGAAGAGCCAGTCCTCGCCATCGATGTTCACGATGTCGTCGACGGGATCCCTGGTGGTCCCCGCCATCTCATTGACGACGGAACGCTCGCTATGGGACATCTGATTAAGCAGCGAGGACTTGCCCACATTCGGTCTGCCCACCAGGGCGACGCGGCGAAGACTCGACGGAGTCAGACGTCCCGACGTGGTTTCGGCCTTCTTCAACGCCGAGATCGAGGCGTCAAGAAGCTCCCCGATGCCCCGTCCATGCATGGCGGAGATTCCATAGGGTTGCCCCAGACCAAGCTTCCAGAAATCGGCGGTCATATACTCGGCGGACTGACCGTCGATTTTGTTCACCGCAAGAGTGACGCTTTTCCCGGATGATCGAAGCATGGAGACGATGCGCTCGTCCGTGCCGGTGACTCCCACTTGACCATCGACGACCAGAACGACGGTGTCGGCCAGATCGACCGCGATCCGGGCCTGATCGGCCACGGCGGAATCAATGCCCTCGACGCCGCTTTCCCATCCGCCGGTGTCCACGAGGCGGAAATCCGTTCCCGCCCATTCGGCGTCATAGCTCACGCGATCCCGGGTCACACCAGGAACATCCTCCACCACGGCCACACGTCGTCCGAGGATGCGGTTAACCAATGTGGATTTGCCGACGTTCGGTCTGCCGACGATAGCGATGACGCCAACAGGGGCTTCCCTGCCGTTGGCGTCATCGTCGTCCGATCCGCGGTCGTCGAGCAGCTGGCGATCCTCATCCTCCAACTCGTAATCATCGAGGTTGGCGGCGTATAGATCATAGTTCTGCTTCTCGATGGCCGAGTCGACAAGCGCGATTATGGCGTCAAGGGTCTCCCTGAGCGTCATATCCGAATTGTCGATCGTCACCACTCCGTCGGCGGCCGTGCGAAAACTTGTGACGGCGGAATCCGCACGGTCTCGCGCAGCGACGTTATCGTTGCCCACGCCGGCTGCGCTTTGTCCGCTTCGTCGAGCCTGACGCACATCCTCGCGTGCGGTGAGGAGGATGCGGACCTCGGCGTCCGGAGCGACGACCGTGGTGATGTCGCGCCCCTCCACGACGATTCCCGTTCCATGAGAGAACGAGTCCGGAGCTGACTCCTGAGCGATGATGGCCCGCTGGGCGGCGATGAGGACATGCCGCACGGGGATGATCGAGGACACGGATGAGACATGCGATGACACGGTCGCGGATCGAATCTCATCACGGATGTCCAGCCCATCGCAGGACACTGTGGGGTTCTCCGCATTCACGCCGAATTCCGCGTGTCCATTGGTGAAGAACTCCCCCACCGACTCCGTGATGGCCTGCTCATCTAGATTGTCCGCGTCAAGATTCATCCCCTGATGGAGGCACCACCATGCGCAGGCGCGGTACATTGCCCCCGTGTCAAGGTAGGCGTACCCGTAATGGCTCGCGATTTCCCGTGATGTGGACGATTTCCCCACTCCGGCTGGCCCATCGATGGCGACGCGGATCACAGACCCACCTCCTTGGAGAGCGACCTCACCTCGGTCTGGGACAAAACGCGGTAGGCGCCAGGTTTGATGTCGCCCAGTCGAATCGGTCCGATCTGCGTGCGGACGAGACGACGCACGGGGAAGCCGACCGCGGCGAACACCCTCCTGACGATCCTGTTCCTTCCGGAATGCAGAACGACCTTGACGATCGTCGAATCCCTGCTGGAATCGATGATCGCGCATCTGTCGAAGGATATGTGCCCATCCTCGAGCTGGACGCCCTGAGTCACAAGGCGATGGCACACATTGCCGCCGATATGGCCATCGATGGTCGCTATATACGTTTTGGCGACCTCGTATCTGGGATGCATCACATGCTGGCTCAGCTCCCCGTCGTTGGTCATGAGGATCAGCCCCTCGGAGTCGTAGTCCAGCCGGCCCATGTGGAATATCCGCTCGTAGCGGTCACCAACGATGTCGCGCAGCGTGAACCGTCCCTTGGGGTCGTCCATCGTGCTGAGAACCTTGCGCGGCTTGTTCAGCGCCAGCGTTATATGGTGTCCTCCAAAGCGGACGCGTGAGCCGTCAACGCGAACCTTCTGACGCTCGGGGTCGACCCTTGTTCCGAGTTCCGTGACGAGTTCGCCGTCGACCTCGACGCGTCCCTCCGTGATGAGCTGCTCGCATTTGCGTCGCGAGCCGAATCCGGCCTGCGCAAGAAGCTTCTGGAGGCGCACCCCGTCGCCGCTCGGGCGATGGGATGAGGATGTGGGACGATTCGAATCGTCCCGGTTGGAATCGTTGTGATCGGATCTATCGCGATCATCGAAGGTATGTGAGTCTGGCATCGTTCTCCCAACGTGGCCGGTGGTGCGTCCGCGGGGCTGACTTCCTCGAGCATGGTTTCCGCGGCTTGTCGCGCAGGACGTTCACTGCGCATACAAGGTGACAATGGTACCGCATTGTGAGGATGGACTGGTACACTGACAGCGTTCCGCGGGGTTCCGCGGCTAACAAGACAAGGATCGTCATGAACAATTGCATATCCAAGGGGCAGCGAGTCGTGTCCTATCCGTTGGGACTCCGTATCGCAGCAGAATTCGTCTCAAGTCTGGTGGTCTGCTTCGCCATCTACGCCATCAGCACCTTGGGAACCGCCATGTATGGCGTGAATATGGCCTTTATAGCCGTGGCGACCGGATTGGCCTATATGGCGGCGATCGTCGTTTTCGGCCGTGTGTCCGGAGCGCAGGTGAACCCGGCGGTCACCATCACCGCCATGCTGGTGGGCCGCACCGGTCTCGTTGATGGAATCACCTACATCGTCGCGCAGATCGTCGGCGCCATCGCCGCGGGTGCCGCGATCGTCAAGCTGCTGCCAACGTCATCGACGCTGACTGCGAAGATCTGGCTCACCCCGGCCGTGAACGGCTTCGACAACGGATCCGTGTCATATTCCACCCTCAGCAGCGTGAGCGTTACTTTCAGCATCGTGCTTGCCGTGGTGGTCGAACTTGTCGGAGCGCTTATCGTGGTGTCCGCCGTTGTGAGGTCCATGGACGATGATGGGCGTATCTGCCCGTCACGTGCAGGCGGCGTGGCGGTGGCGTATGGCCTTGCCGCGGCAATCACCTATCCAGTGACCGGAACGGGTCTGAATCCCGCCCGTTCAACGGGTATCGCCATCTTCGCCCAGAATCACAGTCTGTCGCAGGAGCCCCTTCAGCAGCTGTGGGTTTTCTGGGTATGCCCGGTGCTGGCTGCCGCGATTGTGGCGCTGGTTATGATCGTCTCTCAGATTCTTCTGAAGAATCAGGCTGCTTCGCCGACGATCGCCGGACTCGCTGGAGCGGATGCCTATGAGGGTGATGTGGCTTCCGGCTCAGCCGTGGAGCCTGATGGCGATGTACAGGATGACGAGGCCGATGGCCAGAGCGATTCCGATGATGGAGTCAAAGCGAACTGAACGAACCTTCCACGGGCTCCGTTCACGCAGCGCGATGCGCAATGACGCACACACGATGGAGGCCACGGCGAACACTGCCGTGGCCTCCATCGTCATTCCGAGAAAGCCAAGAACGGTCGCCACTGTGGCCGTGAGCACCACCGCCCACTCGAACCATGGTGATCCCTCGTGAGACTCGGTCACAAAAGGATGGTTTCTATCATTCATGGTGGTCACTGATCTTTCCGACGCTTCTGGCATAGCGTTCCCGCACTTCCGTACTGGATGATGCGCGGCCCATGCCACGTCCCATGCTAACAGCCCGCCGCCACGGACAGGATTTCCCGCGAAGGCGGTCTGTCGCAGCGCTGCCGACAAGCGTTGCGACGTACAACAGGCAGAGCGGGTGAGTGCCAGCTCCGACGGACCTTAATGGAAGAAATGCCGTGTTCCGGTCAGATACATGGTCACGTTTTGCGATTTGGCGGCTTCGATGACCTCCGCGTCCCGGATGGATCCTCCGGGTTGCACGATCGCGCTGACTCCCGCATCCACAAGAATCTGTGGCCCGTCGGCGAAGGGGAAGAAAGCGTCGGACGCCGCCACCGAACCATTGGCCCTGTTCTCTTCCTTGGCGAGTGTGTTGGCCCGTTCGACCGCGAGATTGCATGAATCCACGCGATTGACCTGGCCCATCCCGATGCCTACGGTGGCCTGGTCATGCGCCAGAAGGATGGCATTGGATTTGACGCAGCG
Source organism: uncultured Bifidobacterium sp. (assembly GCF_949292005.1). Classification (GTDB taxonomy): domain Bacteria; phylum Actinomycetota; class Actinomycetes; order Actinomycetales; family Bifidobacteriaceae; genus Bifidobacterium. The sequence continues at coordinate 5,817 of NZ_CASEXV010000080.1, forward strand.
AATCGCCCGCCATGCGAACACCAGATCGTTCATGGTGGAGTCGTCCGCGGGATTTCCGGACACAAGTGTCCATGAGTTTGGATCGTCGCCGGGAGCGTCGATGAGATCTGTCGATTGAACCAGGATGCCCCCGTCGATCGCGCGAATCTGCCTCGTCGAGTGCGGAGGTTCGGCGACTCGGAGGATGCGTAGATTCTTCTTGTGCTGCCGTAGGTAAGCCAAGGCGTCTGGATCGTAATCAGGAGCCACGATGACCTCGGTGAAGATGGGGCGGACTCCTTCGGCCATCTCCATCGTAACCGGGGCGTTGGCTGCGATCACTCCACCGTATGCGCTGAGCGGATCGCAGGCGTGGGCTTTCCGGTGAGCTTCGGCGACGTTGGCCCCCAAGGCGAGGCCGCAGGGGTTGTTGTGTTTCACGACGGCCACGGCGATGGACGGGGCGAAGTCCCATACCGCTCTCCATGCGGCGTCGGCATCGACGTAGTTGTTGTAGCTCATCGGCTTTCCGCCGAGCTGCTCTGCCTCGGCGAAGCCCTTGGGATTGAGTGTGTCGTGGTATAGGGCGGCGCTTTGATGAGGATTCTCCCCGTACCGAAGTTCATGGGATTTGCGCCATGTGCGCGTAAGAAGACGGGGGAAGTCCTCCGCGTCGTCACTGGTCGATTCGTTCGGGGTGTCCTCGATGCTGTCGGGACGCGTCCACCGAGCAGATGTCCATTCGATGATGCTGGCGTCATAGGATGCCGTCATGGAGAAAGCCTCCGATGCGAGCCATCGGCGCTCCTCGAGCGTGAATCCGGTTCCGTCCGCCACCCGTCGAGCCACAAGCGCATAGTCCCGGGGATTGGTGACGACCGCGACCGACGCACTGTTCTTCGCGGCGGCGCGGATCATGGCCGGACCCCCGATGTCGATCTTCTCTATGCAGTCCGGCTCGTCCGCTCCCGACAGCACGGTGTCGGCGAAGGGATAGAGGTTGACGACCACAAGGTCGAAGGGCTTGATGTTCAGCCCGCGCAGTTGCGAGATGTGCCCGGGGTTCGTCATATCCGCGAGGATCCCCGCGTGGATATGCGGATCCAGGGTTTTGACACGGCCATCCAGACTTTCGGGGAAGCCCGTCACCTCGCTGACCTCGGTGACGTTCACACCGAAGGAGGCAAGCGCCTTGGCCGTGGAGCCCGTGGAAACGACCTCGACGGAGGCGCTTACGAAGGCCTTGGCCAGAACGTCCAGTCCGTCCTTGTGGTAGACGGACACCAATGCCCGTCGAATCGGTCGGCTATCTGTTGTCATCGTTCTCCTCCTTGGTTGATGGTGTCGTCGAGGCGACAACGCGCGGGGATTCCTCAGCCCTTTCCCTGCGCGCGGTCGCAACGTGTGTGTGGGTGTGAATCGCGTCCCATGCCCAGCGAACGGCGAATATGGCGCAGAACACGAGGAGGACAAGCAGCCAGGCCGCCAACATTCCCCATATGGTTCCGCGTGTGACGCTTCTCGTCGCATCGGCCACGTCCACTCCGACGTGACTGAGCCGCCGTGTTCCCAGCGATCCGTTCGACAGCGCGAAAAGGGCGCTGCATCCGAGTGATATTCCGGCCGCGCTGATGATAACCGACACCACGGGGAACAGCGCGCATGGAAGGAAGGCGAGGAACTCCTGGGGATCGTTGGAGAAATCGGGTCGAAGATGGAACCCTTTGTTCACGACGAGCGCGGCCGACATGGTCAGGAATCCCAAAGCCGCTGGAATAAGAAGCAACGCCATTCGCAGTCCATCCGATCCTATGGGGTCGGGAAGCACGCCGAAAAGAGGTATGGGAGGCAGGGATGAGGAATGTCCCTCCCACAAGGTGAACGTCGACGACGATCCGATGGAGAATCCCGACCCGGACACCCACGACAACCCCCACAACCACAGATTGGGGAGCCATGACATCGTGCAGATCGTCGTCAGAATCCTGGATCCGGATTTCATGTCCAGCAAAGTAAATAGGGTCTCCATACCGGAATGGTTGCGGATGATCCATGTGGTGGTGACGATGAAGCCCACGCCAATCGATAGACAGATGATGATGACCGACATCTGCAGACCTATTCGCACCATCCTTCGCACCGATGGGGGAATCACATGCCGTATGGCTCCCGATGCCCGTGTGACGAGATCCGGGTGTCCCTGAAAAAAGCCCAGAAGATAGCCGAGCGTGAAAACCAACAGCGTTTTGAGGATGATGAGCCAGACCTGCCCATGGAGCGTGACCTCCACTCCTTGGGTGAACACCCATGACGCCGCGGCCCAAGTGGCGCCACCGCTGATGTAGCCGGGCAGCGATGTGCCCAGACGGTTGGCCAGAGCCGCTATGAGCCCGATGAGAATGGCCGACAGGAGAAGTGGAACGAGTGTGATGGTGACCGAGCCCCAGGTGATTCCCACACCCTGCGTCTGAAGGACGACCGCCTGCATAAGGGGAAGCGACGACTGGGATATCTCTCCCTCGCCCTCCTCCATGGAGATAACGAGAAGCGTGAGGGCGACGAACAGGCCGATTGCCAGGGAATAGAGCAGCAGCGAGCACAGGGAGACGAGGATTCCGCTGAGAACAGGTCGGATGCGATGCCTCACTGCCATTCCTATCGCGACGTTTTCTGGGAGATGACGGATCTCATAATCGCCGCGGCCTGCGCCGGGGTCGATCCCACAGGAATCCCACAATCCTCCAATGTTCGCTTCTTATCCTGCGCGGTGCCCTTCCCTTGGGAGACTATGGCCCCGGCGTGGCCCATCTGCCGTCCCTCGGGCGCGGTGAATCCCGCGATATACGCGACGACGGGCTTGGTCATGTTGCGCTTGGCCCACATGGCGGCCTCTTCTTCGGCATTGCCGCCGATCTCGCCGATCATCATCACAGCCGATGTTCGCGGATCTGCCTCGAACTGCTCCAGGGCTTCCTGAAGGGTGGTTCCGACTATGGGATCTCCTCCGGCGCCCAGACAGGCCGTGAATCCGATGTCGGACAGCTCTCCCATGAGTTGATAGGTCAACGTTCCCGATTTCGACACAAGGCCCAGTGGTCCGTATGAGACGATGCCATCGGGGATGATGCCGAGGTTCACTCCGGGATGCTCGGGCGAGGACGACAGCGTGACCAGTCCGGGACAGTTGGGGCCGACTATCCGTGCCCCGCGGCGCATGGCCAGTTCCACGGCGTAGGCCGTGTCTGCGACGGGAATTCCCTCGGTGATTACGACGATCAGAGACATTCCAGCCTCGATGGCCTCGATCATCGCATCCTTCGCGAACCGCGGCGGCACGAAGATGACCGATGTCCTCGCTCCAGTCGAGCGTCGCGCCGCCGCGCAGTCGGCGAACACCGGCACGTGGGCGTCCTGGCCATCAGCGGCATGAGGGAACTCAACCACCGATCCCGCCTTGCGTGGATTGACGCCGCCGACCACCCGTGTGCCGGCGAGAAGCATTCTCCGTGTGTGAAGCATCCCCTGGTGTCCGGTCATTCCCTGAACGATGACCGGTGCTCCATCCTCTACGAAAACACTCACTTCCGATCCTCCTCAACGGCCGCTTCCGCGGCCATCGCCGCGGCCTTCTCCATCGTGGGGCAGACCGATATGCATGGATTAGACGCCCTGTCGAGAATGGCCAGACCTTCCGAGGCCTCGTTTCCGTCGAAGCGCACGATGATGGGCATGTGGGAGTCCAGAGCGTCCACGGCGCTGAGAATGCCCTCGGCGACGACGCGGCAGGATGTTATCCCTCCGTAGACGTTGATGAGAACCGATCGCACCTGCGGGTCGGAGAGCACAATGGACAGGCTGTCTCGCATTACTGAAGCGGACGCGCCGCCCCCTATATCCAGGAAATTGGCCGGCTTGACCCCGGTTCCCTGTGACTCGCCCGCTCCGGAGACGGCGTCGAGCGAACTCATCACAAGGCCAGCCCCGTTGCCGATAACGCCGACCTGACCATGAAGATGGACGTAATGGAGGCCGAGCGCCTTGGCTCTTTCCTCAAAGGGGTCATGCCTCCCTGTGTCCGTGAACCGCGACCATCCATCGTGACGGAACGCCGCGTTCCCATCAAGGGAGATTTTCGCGTCCAACGCGCAAAGGGACTTCGAGGATTCGTCGTCGGGATCTCCGATCTTGGCCAAAGGATTGATCTCGACCAGAGTCGCATCGTTCTCGGTGAAGCATCGCCACATCCGTAGAAGGATGTCGGCCGCCTGATCGATGTCCGCATGATAGAAACCGATGCTTGCCGCCATCGATCGTGCCGCCGATTCGTCGAAGTCATCGAGGGCCTCGATGTGGAGGCGTTTGACGGATTCGGGGTTGCGCCGTGCGACCTCCTCGACCTCGGTGCCGCCGTTCGCCGTGGCGAGGACGTCGAAGTCGCGCGACGAGCGATCGACGGAAATCGAGACGTAGTACTCATGCAGGATGTTTTTGGCCTCCGCGACAAGCACGCCATTGACGTCGTGCCCGTGGATGCTCATGGGGAGGATACGGCGCGCGAGATCTCTGGCCTCGCCCTCATTATGGGCGACTTTGACGGCCCCGGCCTGTCCCCGATGGCCTATGGTCGCCTGCCCCTTGATCACGCAGGGGAATCCGATGCGTGCGGCTGCGTCCGCGGCCTCGTCGGCCGTGGTGACATATTCGCCACGAGGAAGGGCTATCCCCTGTTCGGCCAGAAGCTCACGTGCCTGATACTCGTATAGATCCATCCCAAGCAATTCCTTCCCGTACGCGTCGTCAGGCCGGCATGGTGAGCAGCGAGCTCGTCGGATGGTCTCCCAACGCGGCAACCCCGTCAAGACCATCAAGCTCCATGACGAAGCTGAAGCCAGCCACTGTCCCGCCGCATGATTCGATCAGATCGGCCGCGGCCTTGGCCGTTCCACCAGTGGCGATAAGGTCGTCCACAATCAGAACTCGCTCCCCTGGGCTGATCGCATCCTGCTCTATCTCGATTTTCTGCGTCCCGTACTCAAGCGTGTATTCCTCGCTGATGGTGTCCGGCGGGAGCTTTCCAGCCTTCCTCACCGCGATGAATCCCTTGCCGAGGCGCGAGGCCAGGGCCGGGCCAAAAAGAAAGCCGCGGGCCTCAAGGCCAGCTATGGAGTCAAAGAATTCGGGATCCGTGGGGAGGGCTTCCTCCAAGGCGTTGATCATGATGCGCAATCCCCGTGGATCCGCCAGAACCGGTATAAAATCGCGGAAAAGAATGCCCTTCTTGGGGAAGTCCGGTATGGACCGAATCAACGACACCAGATATTCGGCGTCATTCTGTCCAACCTTCTCCAATTTGTCGATGCTGATGTCACCGTGCGTCATTCGCTGTTCATCCTTGTGGTTGATGGGAACACAGGTCGGTCGCATCCAGTGCCCGACCTCCGGACCGTTAAAGCTTGGCGTCTTCCGAATCGGATTCGGGGGCGCTCTCAGCGATCGCGTCGTCGGCGTCATCATCACCAGACTGACCAGACTGATTCTGTGTGGACTGGCTCGGTGTGGTTGTGGCGTCGACGTCCGCCGTGTCGAGGGAGCCATCCGCCGTGTTCGTCTGATCGCTCTGTTCGGCGTTCGCCGATGGAAGTGGGTTGCCCTGTGCATCCACCTCGGAATCGGGGATGAATGCCGGCCTTAGATAGGATTTGTGAATCGCGCGGAAGGCCACCCGGATCTGCGACCCCTCGGAGTCGAGGACGATCTCCTGGTATTGCGTGTCGACCGAGACCACCTTGCCGATGATTCCACCGATGGTGATGACCTCCTCGCCGGGCTGGAGGTTGCTGCGAAAGTCCTCCGCTTGTTTCTGCTGCTGGCGGGTCTTGCGCGACGACCACCACATCATGCCACCGAAAAGGACGATGACGATCACAAAGAAGAACAACTGCTGACCCTGATCCACTGAAGGAACTCCTCGATGAAGGGGATGTCTTCGACAACATCCGACGACCATATGTTAGATGTTCTTGCTGACATCACCGTCCGTGGCTTTTCGGGAAAGCCCTAGATGACGCCAAGCCTTGTCGGTCGCGACGCGCCCTTTCGGCGTGCGTATGAGGAACGCCTCGCGGACGAGATATGGCTCGCACACCGTCTCAACCGTCTCGGACTCCTCCCCCACCATCGCGGCCAGATTGTTGAGGCCGACGGGACCGCCGTTGAAGTTCGTGACGATCGCCCGGAGCACGGCCAGGTCCAGTCGATCAAGGCCCTCGGAGTCGATCTGGTAGAGCGCCAGTGCGTCGTGCACCGCATGGGAGTCGACGGATGGCAGGGCGTGGACGGTTGCCCAGTCGCGAACCCTTCGCAGAAGCCTGTTCGCGATGCGCGGTGTCCCTCGGGAACGCAGCGAAAGCTCTTTGGCGGCGCCTTCGTCGAGCGTGATTCCCAACACGCCCGCTGAACGCTCGATAAGCCGCTCAAGCTCATCATGGGGGTAGAAGTCCAGATGAGCGGTGAATCCGAAGCGCGCGCGGAGAGGAGAGGGGAGCATTCCCTCGCGGGTCGTAGCTCCGATGACCGTGAAACGTGGGAGCGTGAGCGGGATCGACGAGGCCCCTGGTCCCTTGCCGACCATGACGTCGACTCGGAAATCCTCCATCGCGATGTAGAGAAGCTCTTCCGCCGCGCGGGGAAGCCGGTGGATCTCGTCGATGAACAGCACCTCTCCGGTCTCCAGGGAGCTGAGGATCGATGCGAGGTCGCCGGCGTGCTGGATGGCTGGACCGGATGTCACTCGAATGGGGACCTCAAGCTCGTTCGAGACGATCATGGCCAGAGTGGTTTTGCCCAGTCCCGGAGGCCCGGCAAGAAGTATGTGGTCGGGGGGCACATCGCGCATGCGCGCCGCATCAAGGAAAAGCTGCAGCTGCGCCTTCAATCTGGGCTGACCGATGAACCCGTCAAGATGATGGGGACGCAGCTCCTCGTCGCTGACGGGGTCGTTGTCCTGCGGCTCCGACGACACCATCTTCAGTGACTCCTCGTTGGCGCCCGAGTTCTCGTGAGCGTTCACCATGCTTTATCGTCCCCTATCCATGAGAGACAAGGCCGTCCGCAGCAGCTGCGCGACATCGTCCGTTCCGGGTTCCGCGGCGTGAGCGGCGGTGTGGGCGTCACGCGCCCTTCGCGCGGCGGTGGCGGAATCCTGCTCGTTCCATCCCAGAGACATCAGCCCCTGGATAACCATGCCGAGGGGTGAATCGTCGGTTGCGGACGCGTCTTCCGAGGGATCGTCGGTTGCGGCGCGCGCCATCTCCGGGGAAAGGGCTCCACGTAATTCGAGGATGATCTTCTGCGCGCCTTTGCGACCTAGTCCCGGAGCGCGGGACAGTGACGCGACGTCGCCGTCCACGATGGCCTTCGCGAGATCCTCCGGACCCAACGTCGACAGAAGGGACAGCGCCACCTTAGGGCCTATCCCGCTCGTCTTCTGCAGTTGCGTGAACAGTCGCCGCGACGAGTGTCGGAGAAAGCCATACAGTGCTGCCTGATCCTGGGACATGCTCATAACGGTGAAGACGCGAGCGGGTCTGCCGGCACGCAATGTCGCGATATCGGACGACGGCATGCGCACATCGAAACCTATTCCCGAGGGAAGCTCGATAAGAGCGGTGTCGGCATCCACGGATTCGACGGTTCCCGACAGCAAGCCGATCATGTCTCCCCCTTACAGTTCCTGTGATCACTGAAACATCCGTGATGTCGGCACCGGTCGACGCGGTTCCTCATCGTAGGCAATCCGAACATCCCAGCATTCGAACATCTGTTCGATATGATACTACATGCCCCGGTCCCCGTTGGTCCGGCGTCGTTTGCTCTTCTGCGCCGCCAACGCCCACTGGCGTTGCGCCGCGGTGAGATGCTCCTCCCTTTCCCCTCCTTGGAGGGCTCCGGCCGGACGCAGCGCATGGCAGATCGCCAAGGCCAAAGCGTCCGCGGCATCCGCGGGAGTGGGCATCTCGTTGAGATTGAGGAACCTCATGACCATGCGCTCGACCTGGACCTTCTGTGCCTTGCCGTTGCCGGTTATGGCGAGCTTCGCCTCGGTCGGGGTGTGAAGAGCCACAGGAATTCCGCGTTGCGCGGCCGCGAGCATGGCCAGACCCGCCGCCTGTGCGGTTCCAAGAACGGTGTTGTGGTTGTCCTGCGCGAAAACGCGCTCGATCGACACCGCGTCCGGGGCGAAACGGTCCAGCTTCGCGGACAATCCGTTGTAGATGGCGAGAAGGCGCAGATCCTGCGATAAATGGGGGTCGGAGCGGACCACGTCCACGTGGATAAAAGAAAGCCGGCGGGAACCGCCGGCCTCCACGACGCCGACCCCACAACGCGTGAGGCCGGGGTCGACACCAAGAATGATCACGAGGATCAATCCTCCTGCGCCAGCTGGGCCATCACCTCGTCCGATGCGGTCCAATTGCTGTAGATGTTCTGCACGTCATCAAGATCGTCGAGGTTGTCGATCATGCGTGAGACCTTCTGGGCGTCCTCAAGTGAAAGCTCGACCTCGGTTTTCGGCATCATGACCAGATCGGCAGAATCATAGTCGATGCCCTCCGACTGCAAAGCCTTGCGGACCTCAATCATGTCGGACGGATCTGTGACGATGGTGAACTCCTCGCCATCGTTGATGACATCCTCCGCCCCAGCCTCGGCCGCCTTCTCGAAGAGGTCGTCGAAGTCCAGCCCCTCGGCGGGTACGACGATCTGTCCTTTGCGCGCGAAGTTGAAGCTCACGGAACCGCTTGTGGCCAAGGACCCGTTTCCCTTCGTCAGGGTTGAGCGGACCTCCGCGGCGGCGCGGTTGCGGTTGTCGGTCAGACACTCGATGATCAGCCCCACGCCTGCGGGCGCATAGCCTTCATACACGATGTCCTCGTAGTTGGCGGCACCCGCCTCCTCCCCGGATCCGCGCTTCACCGCGCGCTTGATGTTGTCGGCCGGCATGGAGGCCTTTTTGGCCTTGACGATGGCGTCATACAGGGTCGGATTACCGTCGGGGTCTCCCCCGCCCATGCGCGCGGCGATCTCGATGTTCTTGATCAGCTTGGCGAACAGCTTGCCACGCTTCGCGTCGATGGCGGCCTTCTTATGCTTGGTGGTCGCCCACTTGGAATGCCCTGACATATTGCTCCTAGCAGGTAGCGTATACGGGAAACGACATGATTCTAGAGCGCTCAGCCGACAAGGGGGGCGTTGCCGGCCATCCCGTGTTCGGCAGCCATGCGGGAACGGACCTCGTGGACGCGTTGGACGACGGTGATCGTTCCCAGAATTGCCAGAAGAACCATCGCGATGGTGAGAATGATGTCTTGTCCGGCTATTCCCGACACCCCCATCCCCACCAGGATGATGACGAGCCTGTCGGAACGGGTGGCTATTCCGTTCCTGGCCTCGAAGCCGACGGATTCCGCGCGGGCGCGGGCGTATGAGGTCACGAAAGACGTCATGGTCGAATACAGCGCTGCGAGGATGCCTATCCAGGCGACGAGCGACGATCCGCGAATCGATGAGGCGGATGACGACCAGGACGTGTGGAGGAGAAAATAGAGCACCACACTCGTCAGAACCGCCCAATCCGCGATCCTGTCGAGAGTCGAATCAAGGAACGCGCCAAAGGGTGTCCCTCCGGTGGTCAGCGCGGCGACCGATCCATCCAGTGAATCGAAGACGACGAACAACGTCATCACCAGGGCCCCCACGAACAGCCAGCCGGATATTCCCGTGACTATGGCGGCGATAATCGTTCCCACAGCGCCAATGATGGTCACGGCATCGGCGCTCAGACCCATGGCCACGATCGCGCGTGCGACCGGCGCTATGAGTCTTTTGAATGGTCCTCGGAGTCGTTCAAGCATTGAGTCATGTCCTTCCGCGTCACATTCCGTATCCGCGGAAGGACCCACATGCGTGGACCCCGCGGACATGGAATGTGACGCGTGGGTCTATTTGATGGCCGCCGCGAAATCCGCGTCGGAATTGATCTGGACTCGATTGCGGATAACACGCAGAATCCACTCGCGGGCATCGTCCACAGGAACCCCGTTGAGCTGGCTGCC